>JASHOO010000350.1 GCA_030041035.1 Bryobacteraceae bacterium
TTCGATCCGTGAACCTTGACGTGGCACACCGTGCAATTCTGGAATTGCGGGCTCCGCAGATCATGGAACGCCGGCGGAACCCCGCCCAGCGTGCTCGAGGACATCGCCGTCGTAGGCGTGTTGGCATGGCACTCCAGGCAGACGAATCTCACCTCCTGGCGCGTCAGCATCCGCGGATTGGCCGAGCCGTGCGGCTCGTGGCAGGCCGTGCATCCTTCCAGGCGCATTGGCGCATGTTCAAATACAAACGGCCCGCGCTTGTCGCCGTGGCAGTTCATGCAACTTGGCTCGTTGGCGGAAACCGTCCGGATGGAGTGCGGCAGCACGCTGCCGTGCGGATTGTGGCAGTCCACGCATGTCATAATGCCTTCCGGCAGTTTGTGATGGTACGGCCGCTGGAAACTGGCCCATTCCGCCAGGTGACACTTGGCGCATTCTTGGTTGATGGCCGCCCGGCGCCGCGGCACCAGTTCCTCGGCCGACTTGTGCATGACGTGGCAGTTCACGCAACTCACCTGGTTGCGCGCATGGCTGTTCTGGATGCGGCCCACGTGAGTTGGCTGATTCAAATGGCAGGTCAGGCAGCCGCGGTCGGCTTCCGCCACGCTGAGTTTTATGGGGTTGCGGATGTCCGCCGCCGAAGTGCTTTCCACATGCTTGCTGCCCGGACCGTGGCAGGATTCGCAGGCGTGTGTCTGGTTCCCCCATCTCCTCTCTTTTTCCACGGCAACGTGCGGATCTTTCTGGAAAGCCTTGTAGATGTCTTCATGGCACATCTGGCAGGCCTCCGAGCCCACATATGTGGCGGGCTGGTTTGCGGGCGGGGGATTTTGCGCGATTCCGAAGCGCGTCAACAACACCATGGCCGCCGCCACCACCAGCGCTCGAGGGTGACCCGCCCTAGACGGGCGGGTCCCAGGAGGAGGTGGGGGCGCGCTGGCGAGCGGCGGCGACCAAGCTCGCAACCTCAGGTTTTTGGCTCGCATGGGCTGCCTCTTCAGCCGTGCGAGTTACTGCGCGTGTACCGCATCAACTGCGAATTGGGCTCCGGAGGAATGGCATACCGTGCAGGCTTCTCCCAGCGAGTCTGTGTTGGCCAGGAAATGGGCCGCCTCGGCCTTCGAAACGTGGCACCCGCTGCACGCCGACGAAGTCGGCTGCACCGGATTGATCCACCCCTGCGGATCGACGACCGGATTCAAATTGGTCATCAAAGGCAGATCGTTTTGCTCGGTGCTGTTGACATGGCACATGGAGCAGTTTTGCAGATAGGTGGCATCTCCTGCGGGGCTCATCGCCGGGTAGAGAATGCCAGAGAAATCGTTGTGACTGCCCTCGAACCCGACTACAATGAATGGATTCTTCTCGCCATCGGCTGGGCCATTCACGCCGTCGTGGATGCGGTGAACCAGCAGATTGAAGTTGATTCCCTGCGGCGGCATTGTTTTATCGCTCGCCACCACGGCGTCGGCCCGCTCGCTGGCATCGCTGTTCGACGGATTGTGGCACAACACGCAATACTCGGTGTTGTTGCGCAGGCCACCGTGCAGCGATAGCGCCACGTGGCATTGATTGCAGTTGCTGAGCGCTACCACCGTGCGCCGAGGCGCCACCGGCGAACCATCTACGGAGAAGTTCATCACCGGATTCGATGCGGAAATGTCGACAGTCTGTGCCGAGGTCGTCCCCGCCAACACCGTTACGCTCATCCGCGCTTCGCCGGCGATAGTGTACGTCCCCGTTGCAGCCGCTGGAATGGAATGAGTGAAGGTGTAGCTGCAGGTGCCGCTCGAACTGCAGTTCGCTTTTGCTGCGCTCTCCGTCACATAACCCGGAGTGCTCGCGGTGTCGCTTCCGAAGCTCGTGTATCCGTAATCCGTCGTGGGACCGGCGATGGTGAACTGGATGAAGGAGACCTGCGACATGGGAATCGCCGCGCCCGCGTTATTCTGCAACGTGAAGGTCACGGTGGGCGATTGCCCGGCGGCCGAATTCGTCAGGCTGGTGATTGCTAGGTTGATGCCCGGATTCAGCGTGTCCGGATTCTGCGGATAAGTAGCCGCCGTGTCGGTCGGCACTACGTGTGCGCCCATGATGGACGCATCGAAGGGCGTCTCGCCCTGCGCGACGTGGCAGTCGGCGCATTGCGTGTCGTCTGCCTGGAAGCCGCCAGGATGGTTGGCGCCGGTGGCGAAATTGACGTTGTCGTGGCAGGCGCCACACGCCGCCCGGCTCGGTTCCTCAAGAAACGCCTTGGCTTGTGCCGCGCCCGTGGTCTGATCGTGGCAGACTTCGCAACGCCGCGGATCGGCGGGATCAATGACCGTAGAGAAGTTGTTGACCGAGTTCATGTAACCGATAATTTCGTAGGGAACGCCGGGCGTGGTCGAGGTGCCTACCACGCTGGGCAACTGGGACCCCATGTGGATCTTGTGTATATACACCTTGAAATCCAGCGAGTTGCCTGTCACCGGGTCGGCGTTTTGCGGCTGGTGGCACATCACACACATGTTGGTGCCCTGGGCATAACCGCCGTGGAAGGCCAACTGGTCGTGGCACCGGTTGCAGCTCGCAGTGCGGATGACATCGCGCGTGACAGTAACCGGCGAACCGTTGGGGACAAAGTTGTAGCTCGTGCCGGCGTAACTGGTCCCCAGATTGAACGCGGTCAAATCCCGGTTGCCGTCCACGGCCACGGTGTTCGTCGCGGTGGGGTCAAATCCGGCAGGGGCTTGAGCCGCAAAGGTGTATCGGTACTGGCCCCCGCCTAACGACGTGACCGTGCCGCCGCCTCCGAAAGCCGGCAATTCGAAATCCGGGCGAGTAATGGTACCCAGCGCTTGCCCGGTCGCTTGCGAGGTCGTGTACGCGACATATTGTTGCTGTCCATTGGGGATATAGGCGGCCACGTACGCGAGCGTAATCGCGCCGGGAGTGGTTACGCCGGCCGCATCCAACGGCAACCCTGACGGATCCGTGAGCGTGTAAAGGACGCTAATGACGCCGCTGGGAGAAATACTGGCTGAGGTGATCGTGATCACCAGCCCTGGCCGCACAAAATCCACCACGGCCTGATCCGCGTAGAAAGCCTTCTGGCGCGGGGAATACGGCGTCTTGGAACCACCCACCAGGGCGGCCGCCCCGGCCACCAGCAGCACCCCTGCCAGAACCCGGCAAAGCCCACGAATCGAATAGGATATGCGCATAATCTCCTCCGATCCCATGCGCTGAATTCCGCATGTGATCGCGTTGCGAGCAACCTAAAAAGACCAAATCCGCTTGCACCTTAGTGCAGGAAACGGCCCAAACTCTCTCAAATCAACAAACAATCAGTCTTTGTAGGGAATTGCTGCGGTTTTCGGCCACGTAGCGGCTTGGCTGTTAACACCCAATCGCGCAGAATTCCCCCGACGGATGGGTGAAAACCCGCTACTTCAGGTTAAATTTCTTCATTTTGTAGCGCAGGGTGTCCCGGGTGATGCTCAGCAGCCGGGCGGCCTGGGTCTGATTGCCGCCGGTCTTCTCCAGGGCCCGCGTGACCAGGTTGCGCTCGTTCTCTTCGAGCGAGATCCCCTCGTCGGGGATCTGGAAGGCCAGATGGGGGTGGGTGCCGTCGCCTGGGCTGGCCAGGGAGACCGGCATGCTGGCAGGGGTGAGTTGCGAGGTCTCTTCGAGAATCATGGCCCGCTCGATGGCATTGCGAAGTTCCCGCACGTTGCCGGGCCAGGCATGGGCGACCAGCAGCCGCTCGGCGGCCGGCGAAATTCCTTCGATTTGGCGGCGGAACTTCCGGTTGTAATGCTCGATGAAAAACCGCGCCATGGGGAGGATGTCTTCCGGGCGCTCGCGCAAGGGCGGAATGCTGATCTGGATGACGTTCAGGCGGAAATAGAGATCCTGGCGGAAAGCGCCCTCTTTGACCGCTTCGCGCAGGTTCTTATTGGTGGCGGTGATGACGCGGAGATCGAGATTGATGTCCTTGAGCCCGCCCAGGCGCCGGAAGCTCTGGTCCTCGAGCACGCGCAGCAGCTTGGCTTGGAGCGCGAGCGGCATTTCGCCGATCTCATCCAGGAACAGGGTTCCCTTGTCGGCCAGCTCGAAGATGCCGCGTTTCTGCGAGCGCGCGTCGGTAAAAGCGCCCTTCTCGTATCCGAACAGCTCGCTTTCGAGAAGCGTCTCGGGGATGGCCGCGCAGTTGATGGCGATGAACGGCTCGGCCTGGCGCATGCTCTGGTAGTGCAGTGTCTTGGCGATCAGGTCCTTGCCGGTGCCGTTCTCGCCTTCGAGCATGATGGTGGTGGCTTCGCTCACCGCCACCCGCCGCATGAAATTCAGCACATCGCGCATGGCGCGCGACTCGGCCACGATCTCGCGCTTCTGCGGGTCGGCTTCCTCGGTGATGTCGGTGATGGTGGCGACGATGCCCTGCACTTCGCCGTCGCCGTCGCGTACGTGACTGGTGCGCATCACGGCCAGCCGCTCCCGACCGGCAGAGGTGCGCAGGCGAACGGTGGAGCGGGGGACCGAACCGTCCTGGTGGATGCCGACGAGCACCCCGCAATCCGGCTCGCAGACGGCGCAG
>JASHOO010000351.1 GCA_030041035.1 Bryobacteraceae bacterium
AGAATAGACATCGGCGGCTGGCCGGTGAACCTCACGACTTACCGGCTGGGCGAGGTCTTCCACTGCAAAGCGGACAACGTGTCGCCCGGTGCGGCGCTCGCTCGCACCACCGGCACAACGCGCGAAGAGGCGGAGATGAAGGCGGTCGAGCGGGCTGGTGAGTTGCTGGCGCGCACCCGTGTGCACGCCGCCGGCAACTAGCCACCGGGCGAATCCTGCTCGCCGGTTCCGGCCAATTCCTCGACTTTGGAGCCCCGGCGGTCGATGCGCTGCGGCACCGTGCCGCGCATGTTCATCTGATCCTCGGTGGCTCCCAGCGCCGACTCCGCATGCCCGCCACTTCTGGCGGTAAGCACCATGGGGCGCTTCACCTCGTCGAGCAAAGCGCTGACCAGACCCTCCAGAGAAGCGGCCAGGGGCTGCAAGTCCGGACGGTCCAGCGCCCGGGCGCAGGCTACCGGAGACGCTGTCAATAAAAGCACGCTGCTGCCTTGTTCGTAGGCGGCAATGCGAAGCGGCAAAAAGGCGGCAAAACGGATATCCGCCGCCAGAAGCTCCGAGTAGGACTCCGGCAGCGAAAGATGGAACACGGTTGCTGGGCCGAGCGACTCGACGGCAGAGATGCTGGCTCTCCGCCGGCGCGCTGCCCGCCGCAGGGCCGGTTCCAGTTCACTTAGTAGTAAAGAAGAAACACGCTCGAGGATCATACAAACCCCCGACCGGATCATATCAGAAGCCCGCGCGGGCGAAAAGGCCCCACGCGGGCTAGGACCGGCTATTACCGAACAATGCTCAGAACATGAAGCGCAAAGCGAATTGGATCTGGCGCTCCGTGGTTGCCGTGTAGGTTGAAATCCCGAAGTTCTGCGCACCGATCGAAGCGCCCGGTGTTCCAAACGTCGCATGATTGAACACGTTAAAGAACTCGGCGCGGAACTGGATTTGCTTCGACTCGGTGATCTTGGTGTCCTTCACCAGTGAAAAGTCGAGGTTATACCAACCCGGTCCGGTGAATGTGTTACGCCCCAAATTTCCGGGGGTGGGTAGCACTGCCTGACCGGCCGTTCCTGGCTCAAGTGGGTTGCCGGTGCTGCTGATCGTAGGTTCGGCAAAGAAACCGTCATTCGCCCCATAATTGGTCCCGTTGATCACAGCGTTCGAGAAAAACTGTGGACCACCCGTGGGTGCGAGGGTCGGCTTCTGGAGCAGGAACGGCCGGGCGCCAAAACCATCAAAAATATCGTATCCGTATTGCTCACTGCCGTACGGTGTGACCACTGTAAAGGGAAAACCGGACTGGGCGGTATAGATTCCCAGTACCATCCATCCTTGCGTCAGCCGCTTGGGAAGACTTGCGAGCGCCGACCAGCCGGCGACAGGAATATCGTACTCGAAGTTGGCGACGAAGCGCTGCTTGATACTGTAACTGGCTTGTGCGCGTTCGCATTTCACGCATTGAGGATCGTTCTGGCTGATCCCGCCGCTTTGGCCGCCGGAACTCCACACCGCATCGGCATCCGTCATGTCTTTGGAATAGGTGTAGTTGGCTTGGAACTGCAAGCCATGGGCAGTCGAAATCTTCCGCGCTTGCAACTGCAGGCCGTTGTAGGTGGAGTGGGCGCCATTGTAGAAAACCTGGAGTTCGCCCAGACCCGGCGTGATGTCGCTGTACGGAGTATATTGCGATTCGGCGCCAAGGAACCCGTTCGGATACGTTTGGTTATACAAAGCTACGCCGTTGTTGGCAATATACGAAGCCTGGGCGGCGATACCGCCGGCAAATTCGTGTTCCAGTGTGACGTTGGCGCTGATCGTATACCCGTTTCTCATCCCATCAGACGGATAATCCCCACCCACTACGCCAATGAGAGGCACGTACTGCTCAAGACTGACCGGGGTATTGGCTGGGACCGATTTCGAGTTCCCATTCGCGGCGATCGACTGGCCTGTGGTGCTGGTCAAAACGGGAAGGGAAACCGCTTGCGGAGTCAGAGAGTAGGTCGCATGGGACAGATAGTTCAGCGAAGCAACGGGAAAATTCACCAAGGCCTGATCGGGATAAACCGTGGGGATCATGTTGGTGAATGTCGCGAACCCACCCCGCAGAACCGTGTTCTTAGCCAGGTTCAGGGCCATGCCGAAGCGGGGAGCGAAATCGCCCGCAAGATAATCGGGCTTCCACAACGGTTCCGGGTTGACAACAAAATGGCCGTAGAGGTTACCGTAGTCGGCGGGTCCGGCGAAGCGATCGCCCACTTCCGAAGGCACCGACGCATATTCGTAGCGGAGCCCGATGTTCACGGTAAGTCTGCGATTGACCTTAATGTCGTCCTGCACATAGCCGGCGAGCGTCCAGCGGCGCAGTCCCCACCAGACCTCGCCGCCTCCGGGCGGGCCATAGCCGGGCACCGTAGTTGCGCGGGCGTAATTGACGTCATCACCTTCCATCATGCTGACGAGGCCGCTGGGACTGGGGGCACCTACCGGAATCACGGGGCCTCCGTTGGTCGAAGTGAGGGCAGCCAGAAGAGGCGTGCCGGAGTTGAAGTTAAAGACGCCGCTGGGACCAATCGACGTCACACCAGTGCCATTGTCCCGTTCCCGCCGGAACTCACCGCCGATGTTGAACGAGTGGCGTCCATGGGTCCAGCTGACATTATCCTTGGGGTCGAACATGGTGACGTTGTATTGAGTTTCGAACGTGTCCGGTCCCCAGCCCTGAAGGCTGCCATCCAGGAAACTAGTGGCGGTGGTGTTGACTTCTGCCGGAGCTTCCGGCACGCCTTCGATACCTCGATTCAGCGTGAACGTCACCACATTGAGCAAAGTGGGCGAGAAAAGGTGCGTGTCGCTGATCGCATAGTTCCGGGCATCGCCAATATTGGACGTCGAAAAGTTGGAACCGGACAGCTCCGCAGCCCAGGGATCGGTCTCCAGGGCGGTCTGGTTTGCGTAGGACGTGCGTACAAACAGCGTGTCGTTTTTGAAGTGGTGATCCACCCGCGCCGACCATTGGTTATCGTTCGTCGGCTGTGAAAACATGAAGTTGAACGTATTCGGGCCGTAGATTCCGTTCGGTTGGTTCGGCATGGGATACTTGCCAAGTACCTGTTGAGCGACCGAATTTAAGGGCACTTGGTACGTAAACCCGTTCACGTCCACGATGCCGTTCCTCTCCGCCTGCGTCGGGACAGCCACAATATCCGGTTCGCCCAGCCGCTGGCGGAGACCGGCGTATTCGAAGAAGAAGAAGGTCTTGTCTTTCTTGATAGGTCCGCCAAACGTCGTGCCGAATTCGTTCCGCTTGAAGGGCGGCACGGAAGTGGCGAAGAAATTTCGTGCGTCGACATCGTTGTTGCGGATGAACTCAAACGCGCTGCCATGGAACTGGTTGGTGCCCGTTTTGCTGACCATCTCGGTGATGGTGCCCGCCCCCTGGCCATATTGCGCTGAATAATTGTTCTGAAGAATCTTGAACTCGGAAATGGCGTCCAGATTGAAGTTCGTAAATTGCAGAGTGCCCATTTCCGCGTCGCTGATATCGGAGTTGTCCAGGGTTCCGATCAGAGTCTCGCCGCGGTTGCCGTTCGCGATCCATTGCGGGCCCATCCACCCCATGCCGCCGGTGTCCTGCGCCATGCCCGGCTGCATCATCACAAGTCCCGAGATGTTTCTGCCGTTCAACGGCAGCGTTTGCACCTGCTCTTCCGACACCAGGCCGGCAATGGTGGCATCGGTGGTGTTGATGAGCGGGGGAGCGGTATTCACCTCAACGGTCGACTCAACACCCACGACCGCGAGCTTGAAGTCCACCTGGCGGGTCTGGGTCACATCGAGCGTGATCCCGTTGGCGCTCCCGGGCTTGAATCCCTGACCTTCCGCAGCGACATTGTAGGTGCCGACCACCAGGTTAGGAATGGTGTAGGTTCCGGCTCCGGTAGTGACGGTCGATTGCGATACGGCGGTGGCTACATTTGTAGCGGTCACCTTAGCGCCCGGGATGACGGCCCCGGAGGGATCGGTCACGGTTCCCACGATGGTGCCTGTGGCCTGCGCCCAGATGGGCAGAGGCAGCGACAAAAGCAAAGCCAGCAAGAGCCAACGGCCCAGCTTCTGGTTGATGGAGGGCCGGTCGACCGAGTCCGTACCCGTTGACTGCCGTTCGAACATAAACTACCTCCCGCGTAAGGCAGCCATCCTGTCATAATCCGAGCCACCTCCGCCCTGAACGTTTGTATTGGGAGAAATATCAAACTGCGCAGGCAGATGTCAAGCGCGCGCCAGTACGCATGTTACAGCGATGTTACTCAGCCGAATTACGCGAGGTCGAATTTTTCCTGATGCATCAGCGGGTCGCTTTTCACCAGCACGGTGCGGCCCAGAATTTGTTCGATCTCTTGCAGGTAATCGTTCTTGTTGGATTTGAGAACCTTGGCCACTTCCGGGTTCACCCGCAGCGTGACCCCGTCTCCCTCGAGCGCTCCCGCAACTTTGTGGGCTTCCTGCAAAATCTCCCCGATCATGGTGATGACGCTCTTGACATAGCCGGCGCCCTCGCAATAGGAACAGGGTGTGCACAGGGTCCGTTCCAGGCTCTGTTTGACGCGTTTCCGCGTGATGGCCACCAGGCCAAAGTCGTTGAATTGGAGAATCTTGTAGGGGGCGCGGTCGGCTCGCATGGCGTCCTCGAGCGCCTGCATCACCTTCTGCCGGTTCTTGCGCTCGTCCATGTCGATGAAGTCGACCACGATGATGCCCCCTAAATCACGCAGGCGGATCTGTCGCACGATCTCCTTCACCGCGTCAGTGTTGGTTTTGACGATGGTATCTTCGAGGCGGTTGGACTTGCCGACGTACTTGCCGGTGTTGATGTCAATGGCGACCAACGCTTCGGTCTGGTTGATGACGATGTGCCCGCCGGATTTCAGCCAGACCTTGGGGCGCAGGGCTTTCTCCAGCTCCGAGGTGATGTTGAACTCATCGAAAATGGGCGTCGCGCGAGTGTACAGCTTGATGCGGTTCACCATGGCGGGCTGAAACCGCTGCACGAAGCTCAGCACATTTTCGTAAACCTCTTCGTTATCCACCCAGACGCTTTTGAAGGCCGAGGTCAGCTGGTCGCGCAGGATGCGCTCCACCACGTCGAGATCGTGATGGATCAGGGCGGGCGCGTTTTTCTTCTCCGCCTTCTGCCGCAGATCCAGCCACATGTTGTAGAGGAAGAGCATGTCGGCGCGCAGCTCGTCTTCGGTGCGGCCGTCGCCTGCGGTACGGACGATGAATCCTCCGGGAATGCCGGTGCGATTGGCCTGGATGACGCGCTTCAGCCGGGTGCGCTCTTCTTCGCTGGGGATCTTGCGCGAGATGCCGACGTGATCGACGGTCGGCATGTAGACCAGGAAGCGGCCGGGCAGCGCGATGTGCGACGTGATGCGAGCGCCTTTCTGGCCCAGCGGCTCTTTAGCGATTTGTACGAGGATCTCCTGGCCCTCACGCAGGAGATCGGAAATGGACGGCGGCCCGGACTTTTCGGCTTTTGCCGGGGCGCGGCCGGCTTCGGGCCTGGATTCCACGCGCGGTTCTGGAACGCGGATTTCACGCGGAGCCTCGGCAGGCCGCTGCACTTCGCCCGGAGCGGCTCCGCCGGCGCGCATCTTACGGCGCATCCGGCGGGACATGCGGTGGAAGAAGCGCGGACCCTGCTCGCGCAACGTCGCTGTCAGGCTGGTCGGAATGCGGGCGGGTTCGACCTCTTCCTCTTCCCGGGAGGGTTGCGCCTCTTCCGGCGCGGATTCGGCTCCGGCCTCGATTTCGGAAGGTGTGGCTGCCTCTGGCTCTTGGACGGCTTCAAGCGGCTCTTCCGCGATCTCGATGGCGGATATGGCGTCTGGCGCTTCCTCCATCACACGCTCCGCAAGCAATTCCGGCTCGGGCTCCTCCGGCGGTTCTTCGTCGGCCGCGGCCGGCTCTGGAGTCTCCACCACTTCGACAACGGCGAACTCTGCGGCTTCGATCGGATCGCAGGCGGGCGTTTCGGACTCTTCCTCAACGGCAGGAGCCTGCCCGTCCTCGGCACTGCCGTGTTTGGCGAGCGATTCGCCCGGCAGAACCAGAAACTCTTCTTCGGGCTCACCGGCCTCGGCGACTTCCGCGGGAGGCGCATCAGTGCGCACGCGCGGAGAAAAGTACTTGGATTCGGGAATTCCGGCGCGGCCGCCGCGGGAACGCCGGCGACGGGAGCGATGCCCGCGCCGGTCGCCGCGATTGTCGCCCTGCGGGCCGCGTATTTCGCTGTGCGGCTGGGGAGCAGCGACGGCGGCCTGGCCGTCGGAGGGCGGCTCGATTTCTGAGGACGCTGTCGGCTCTGCCGGAGCCGGCTCAGCCGCGGGCGGCGTAGCCGCTACACCCTCGCCTCTCTCCAGCTTCAGGACCTTGTCTTCGACGCTGGTAACAACCTTGTCGTACTCCTCGTTGTCCTCGAAAAAATCGGAAACGTAAAGGAAAGCGTCGCGTTCGAGGCCGATATCCACGAAAGCCGATTGCATGCCCGGAAGCACGCGCGTGACGCGGCCCTTGTGGATGCTGCCGGCCAGCGAATATTCTTTTTCGCGTTGATAATAAAGCTCGACTACCTGATCGTCCTCGACCAGCGCCACTCGTGTCTCGTGGCGCGTCGAAGACACAACCAACTCTTTTGACATGACATTCCTCCGTTGGGTCCCGAGGATCTCGCCGGAACCAGGAGGGAGCGTGGACACCCCGCGTGGGTTTCGCGATGCTGGCGCCGGCGGTAGACTGATCGCGCCAGCACTCACGACGTACAGAAGCTCACGCTTGCCGG
>JASHOO010000352.1 GCA_030041035.1 Bryobacteraceae bacterium
TGCCCTTGCCTTTTTGTCGGCATCGAGGTATAGCTTCAGCCAATCAGTGCGCAGGTACGCATTCTGTTGCTCCGTCAACTTCTCCACCTTATCCATCAGCACCTTCAGATCGTTGACGACGTGCCGGAGCAGAAACATGGAGCGGTGGGTTTCAAGAGTATCCTGGTACTCTGTAACCAGGTCAGCCACCTGTGTGGGGTCACAACTCAGAAAAGTTTGGAGCACCTTGAACGCCGCAGCGGGCAAACGAGCGAGGGGCGTTTTCCCGAGGTCTTCCATATCGAGCTGATCGAGAGCACGCTTCGAAGGTAGATCATCGATTGCCATAACTGTGATGCTACCTCAGCCAAACGAAGCCTTGTGCAACCACCACACGGCTGTAGGCTCTATTGACTTCAAAAACATTTTCAAGTAAAGTTGCTTTTGGAGCCAGACGAGTTGCTGGTTCCCAACCCGACCCGGCCAAGACCTCACTGATGTTTTCGATGAGGGAAGGGTTGTAAAAGTCCGGCTTCCCCCAAAGGGACAAAAGTTTGGACGACTTGCGAGTTCCGGGGCAGTTTGGCGTTCCAGCTACGCCTACAAATCTCCCCTTTAAACCAAACGTCAGAATGTAATCCGAGGTGTCTCAAATGAAAAAATTGAATGGAAGTGCGCTAAAGCTGAAGCGCGTAACCGCCGGCATTTCTGGCCACGTACTCTCAAAGAAACTGCGCATATCCCGGTCGTGGCTCTCACTGATAGAGCGCGGTGCGGTCGAGGCGTCACAGGAAGAGCTTGAACGTATCTCGATAGCGCTCGACGAACTCATTGCTGCGCAGTCTGAACTTTCAGAAATGGCTCGCAGCATGGGCTTGAATATTTCGCTGACGCCACTGGTATAGCCGCCCGGACGCGGGGACATTTCCCCGATTCTCTTTTTGAAATATGGCTACGCGTCGCTCCACCCTGGGGAGCGGTGCCCGCAGTGTGCCTACGCCGGAAATAATCCGTGTGATCCTTGATCGAGGAGATTCGGACTATATGCCCGGCCAAAAATTTCAAGACCCAAAGATTGAGACTCGAACCGATGCGGTGCGGCCGTACTACTGCATCCGCCCATTTGTTCCGGTGATGACTGACGAGGGCCTCGTGCGGCGCCAAAAGAGGATTCCCCTCGGCTTCGTCGACGAGACCTCGATGCGCGAAGCGAAGCAGCGCAAACAAGAAATCATGGCCGGTGTTAACGCCGGCAAGTTCCTGGTGCAGTCGCAACTTCCCTTCTCCGCGATCCTGCAGCGGTTTCGCGACGTACGGCTCCCCCAGATTGGAGCATCGACGCGTGCGAAGTATTCGAATCACCTCGATAACCACATCGAGCCTGCGTTCAAGGACCTGCGCATGTGCGATATCGACAAGCCCACGGTAGAGGTATTCCTGAATGACAAGGCCGCTGCGGGCCTGGCGCATTGGACGCTTCTCGATCTCCGCAATCTCGGATCGGCGATTTGGACGAAGGCTATCGAGTGGAAACTTTTCCAGGGGGAGAATCCATGGCGGGGATTGAAGGTCGGCGGTGAGGTCGAGATTCGCGAGAAGAACATTCCGAAAGCGGGAGACCTCAGGTCATTCATCAGCGCATTGCCTGAAACACGGATTGCAACCCATCGGGCCGCAGAGCTGATGGTGCTCGTCTCAGTCAGTACCGGACTGAGGGTTTCAGAAGTTCTCGGATTACAGCCTCGCGATATCGGCCGCGAGGACCGTACACTCGAAGTGCACCGGCGCTGGCACCGCGGCGACGTAGCAGCACCGAAGACCAAAGCATCTCGTCGGCGACACGAGATACTTGGCCTAGCGGATATGCTGCTGGAATTCGCCAGTGGGAAGGCTGATGAGGAATTCATTTTCGGCCGGGCCGACCGCGATGGAAGGCCACCGGATGATCGAGATCTTCAGCAGCACGTCTTCCGACCCGCAGCCGAGGCAGTCAAGATCTATCATCCAGGGTTCGGGATGCACAGTTTCCGGCGCGTCAATATCACGTGGCGGCAACATGCGGGTGCTAGTTCGATTGAGGCGCAAAAGGGCGCTGGGCATTCCCGGCCCGCTACCACGTGGATGTATACGATTGAGGATGCCGAGCGGGAAAAGCAGCATGTCGCATGGATTCAAAAACAGATCGGAATGGATGAGGAACCGGATGGAACCGTGCAGTAAATCGCTGGACTGGTTCGGTCTGATTGTGAAGTTCTGGTCTGATTCCGGACTAGTTCAGAATCGGGTAAGTGCTTATTTTTCAGTGAAAGTACCCGTAAGTGATTGATGTGTTCTACCTTGACACGGTAGAGGTCACAGATTCGAGTTCTGTCGGGCCCACCATCTACGTCGCAATAACTCAAACAATTAGCATGCTTGCCATTGACTTATGCCGTAAAGTACCTCGCTTTCTGGAGTCCAAACGGTAGCAGCCTTCGATGGCCGTTCGAGAAACGAATTGAAGCGGTGACGGCTTGAGCCACAATAGATTAGAGATTCAGCTCGTCAGGCCGGCGCCTCTGGCGCAGCGTGCGAAGGAGTCCTCAACCAATGGTAAGGCACGATTCGCGAGCGACGTTCAGATGCCCCTGAAATCCAAACTTGGCCGATCGATCGGCTCGTTTTCTACGCCCGCAACCCCCGCAAGAATGACGCCGCCGTCGATCGAATGCTCCAACAGTTCGGACTCAAAATCCCAGTGCTTGCCCGCATCGATGGCGAGGTTGTCGATGGCCATCTACGCCCTTGGTGGATTCGACCTTGCGACCCTTCTTTCCAATCGTTCCCGAGAGGAAGGCTGGCGTAATAGCCATACCTTATTCCATCCTTAAGCCAGGGCGAGTGTGAAATACTTGGGACTTGCCTCATTCGTCAACACGCTCGCAAATCCATGCTCTGGAGTTCTGCTGCCGATCTCACTGCCGGCGCACGCTGCGCAGCCTGCCTTTTCTATTGTGCGCCCCAGCCATCGCGGCCTCAGCCCAGCAGTACGATATCGTCATCTCGCACGGCCGTGTCATGGACCCGGAAACGCGTCTGGATGCCGTTCGCGATGTCGCTATCCAAGATGGCAAAATCGCCGCAATCTCCGAAACCCCGCTCACCGGCCGCAGCGTTGTCGATGCCGCGGGGCTCGTCGTCACGGCCGGCTTCGTTGACATTCATCAGCATGGCCAGACGCCTGAAAATTACGCGTTCAAAGCGCGTGATGGCGTCACCACTGCTCTCGAGATGGAAGTCGGCGTCTCGCCGGTCGACGCCTGGTACCGCACACGTCAAGGGAAGTCGCTGATCAACTTCGGTGCAAGCGTTGGACACATTCCCGCGCGTATGGCCGTACTTCACGATAGCGGCACGTTTCTGCCACACGACAACGCCATCAATATGGTGGCCACTCCGGAACAGCTCGCAGCCATCCTTTCTCTATTGCGCCAAGGTCTCGATGAAGGCGCCCTTGGTATCGGCATGGGGATCGCCTACGTGCCCGCGGCCACGCGCGAGGAGATCTTTCGCGTCTTCCAACTCGCAGCCGAGCGCAAGACGCCGGCTTACGTCCACCTGCGCAGCTCGGGCCCTGTAGCGCCGGGCGGAATCGACGCCTTGCAGGAAGTGATGGCCGATGCTGTCGCAGCGGGCGCTTCGCTACATGTCGTACACGTCACCAGCACTGAGCTGCGCCAAACTCCTCTCGCGCTCAACCTGATCCACAGCGCTGCCGGTCACAATCTCGACTTTACAACCGAGGCCTATCCCTACACCGCAGGGATGACCGATATTGGCTCGGCCATTTTTTCGGAAGGTTGGCAGGAGCGCAACGGTGGCATCAGTTACAACGACCTGCAATGGGCAGCGACGGGCGAACGCCTTACTGCCGAATCGTTCGCTCGTTATCGCAAACAGGGCGGCATGGTCGCTATCCATTGCATCCCCGAAGAGGTTGTCCGCGTCGCCATGGCGGATCCGGAGGTGATCGTTGCGAGCGACGGCATTCTGGATCATGGCAAAGGTCATCCGCGCGCCGCTGGAACCTACGCGCGCGTTCTGGGCAAATATGTTCGCCAGGAACACTTGCTTTCGCTTATGGACGCCCTCCGCAAAATGAGTTTCTTGCCCGCTCAGCGATTAAATCTGTCCACTAAAGGCCGCCTTCAGATCGGCGCCGACGCGGACATCGTTGTTTTCGATCCGCAGCGCGTCATCGATCGCGCCACCTTTGAAAACCCCGCTCAATACTCCGAAGGCATCCCGTATGTCATGGTGAACGGCGTATGGGTGGTGAAAGACAGCCGTATCCAAGAAAACGTCTTTCCCGGTCGCGGTTTGCGCCGCGGCCAGTAGCGCCTCGCTCTCAGGCCCGCTCGGGCGGGAGGTAAGACGCTACGCTCAATTGCTTCTGCCGGTTCCTCCGTGAAACGGGCGCACCTCGACCGGCGCCCGACAGGCGACGGCGGCTTTGCGCCCCCACGCCAGCGCCTCGTTCAGGTTAGCAGCCTCCAGCACCCAGAAGCCGCCGACATGCTCTTTGGTCTCCAGGTATGGACCGTCGGTCATGAGCACCTCACCAGCGGGCTGCACCCGCAGAGACTTCGCGCTGCTTGGCGGCTGCAGACCGCCAACGAAAATCCTGACACCAGCAGCCTTCATCTCGTCGTTAAGCGCATCGATCTCGCGGGACATCGCATCGTCCTCTGTGGACGCGTCGTAATCGTCGGGGCGGTGAATGGCAACCAAATACTTCGTCATGACTTCTCCTGTAATGTTCTTCGGGAGGGCCGCTTGTTGGTCTCCCTTCACTATCTCGTCGAACGGCCCGCCC
>JASHOO010000353.1 GCA_030041035.1 Bryobacteraceae bacterium
GATGGGCCGGACCGGGAAGATGTGGGCGGCGGAGCATTTCCATGCCTCGCCCGACATTCTGGCGGTGGCCAAGGGAATTGCCAGCGGATTGCCGCTCGGTGCTACGGTGGCGCGCGCGGACCTCATGTCTTGGCCGCCGGGCGCGCATGCTTCCACCTTCGGGGCCAACCCGGTTTGCTGCGCCGCAGCGCTCGCGACCATCGAGCTGCTGGAGCAGGAGCTGGTCGACAACGCCGCTCGCATGGGCGCGTACATCATGGACCGGCTGCGGGACTGGCCGGCGCGCTTCCCCGTTGTCGGCGAGGTTCGCGGGCTCGGGCTCATGATCGGCATCGAGCTGGTGCGCGATCAAGCGACCCGGGAGCGGGCGCCGGTGGCCCGCAACCGCGTGCTCGAGCTGGCGTTCGAGCGCGGCCTGCTGGTGCTCGGGGCGGGCGAGAACTCGATCCGCTTGTGCCCGCCGCTGGTGATCTCGCGCGACCAGGCGGCCTTCGCCGTGGACGTGCTCGAAGAGTGCCTGAAAATCGCGATTCAAGAAATGTGAGAGTGCTCGACGTCGGCTGCGGCATCAACAAGCGGCCCGGCGCCATCGGCATCGACCGCAACCCGGCCAGCCGCGCCGACGTTCTCTGCGATCTCAATCGCACGCCCTACCCGTTCCGCGAAAACAGCTTCGACCGTGTGCTCGCCATTCACGTCATCGAGCACGTTGATGACGTCATCGCCGCCATGGAAGAGTTCCATCGCCTGGTGCGCCCCGGCGGTACCGTGCGCATCGAGACCCCGCACTACACCGACTACAGCTCGTGGTGCGACCCCACGCACCGCAGCCATCTGAACAGCTTCTCATTCCGCTATTTCGGACCGGATCACGGCGGCTTCGGCTACTACTCGAAGGCGCGCTTCCGCGAAATCTCGGTGCGCGTGAAGCTGCTCGCGTTCTGGCGCTGGCTGGGGTTCGAGTTCCTGGTCAACCGTTTCCCGCGCTACCGCCGCTTTTGGGAGCACTACCTCTGCTACATCGTGCGCGGCAAGGTGATGGAGTTCGAGTTCGAGGTGGTGAAGTGAGAGCTGGCTAGAGACCGCGGCCGCCCGCGCCGATTCGGCGGATGCGATCGCCGCGATTCGACGCCTGCGGTGTGTAGCGGCGATGCAGGCTTTTCAGTTGTTTCAAAGACAGGACACCCATGCGATGCAGAACGTACTTGCCCAGAAGCCACAGGATCTCGAAGCCGTAAACCGTGCTCTGGATGAAAGAGGCCGACGACGCTTCCTTCATGTATCGCGTGGGAACTGGAACCTCGGCAATGCGCCCGCGCAGCGCGACCACCTGGGCGATGATCTCCTGATCGAAGACGAAGTTATCCGAGTTCATCTGGAAGTTGACCGCTTCGAGCATCTGGCGGCTGAAGGCGCGGTACCCGGTGTGGTATTCCGCCAGGTGCAACTGGAAGACCAGATTCTCCATGTAAGTGAGCGCCTTGTTGCCCACGAACTTCCACCACGGCATTCCCTGATCGACGACGCTGCCGGCGAGCAGGCGCGACCCCAGCACGACATCGGCATCGCCCGCCTGAATCGGCGCGATGATCTCCGGCAACAACGTGGGGTCGTATTGGTAATCCGGGTGCACCATCACCACGATGTCTGCGCCGGCATTCAAAGCTTCCCGGTAACAGGTCTTCTGGTTGGCTCCATAACCGTAGTTGCGGTCATGAACAAACAGCTCCAGGCCGAGTTCGCACGCGATCTCGCGTGTCTGATCGGTGCTGCCGTCATCGACCACAATGACCAGATCCACCAGGTGCTGCGGCAGCGCGGCGTACGTCATGCGGAGAGTGCGGGCCGCATTATAAGCCGGCATGACGACCACGACCTTTCCCTGAGCACCCATACTTACCAACTCTCGGCCACGACGACAAACTGATAGGCAAACAGCCTGGGCCACATCCGCGCCAACACTGCGTACGTGGATTCGACGAGCCCTGCAAAGCCCGGGGAATCCGGCCATCTGAGAGTGAACGGAATCACGCTCTGCCGTGCGCTTGTGATCCGGAAGCCACTCCGAGTCAAAAGACTGTGCCATCCCTTCCACATATAGAAATGTAAGTGCGTGCGATCGAATAAACCGCTATCGTGTTCCGGAAACCTACCCAACACGACGTTCAACCGGAAGTACAGGTTACCACTGTTGGGGAAGGAAGCGACCAGCTTACCTCCCGCGGCGATCGTGGAGCGTATCTGGCGCAACAACGCTTCCGGATGGCGGAGATGCTCCAGAATGTCGGCACAGACAACGAAGTCAAAGGCATCGGCGACGGGCGGCAGTCCATGGTCCAGGTCGGCTTCGAGGAAGGGGATCACGTCGGGCAGCGGCGGCTGGGGCGCAATGGCGTCGATGGCGGTCACGGCAAAGCCGCGCGCCGCAAACAGCCGGCTGAGGTAACCATCTGCACATCCGACGTCGAGCAGTTTCAGCCCGTGCCCATTTTCCGGGAGCAGTTGCAGAATCAGGCTGTGGCTGCTGTGCGCCTGCGGTTTCAGGGCATAGGGCGAGTTGGTCTGAAACTCTGAGTAGGCCGCTCGCACCATCATGCGATTATCGCAGAGCGCTGGAGGGCGCCGCGTGTGCCAGCAGCGCGAGCAGGCAGGCACCCAGTACGCCGGCGGCGGACATCGCCGCGCCGAGCCAGGCTGAGGCGGGGTTGTAATGAAACTCGACGTGGTGCCCGCCCGATTCAAGAACCACTCCGCGCAAGGCGGAATAGGCCTGATAAATCGTGGCCGGGCGGCCGTCTACCGTGGCGTCCCAGCCGGGATACCAGGTATCGGCGAGGATCAGCATGCCCCGGCAAGCCAGCCGCGCATCGATCGCTACCGAATTCGCAGTGCGCCGCGAGACGCGCGCCTGGTCTTCGCCGGAGCAGGATTGGAGCGCCGGGGCGGAGCCGACGAGCAGCACGGTATTGCGGGCGTCAAAAGAAGCGTCGTTCACGCGCGCCGCCAGTTGCTTGACGGAGGACATCGTCTCGGCCCGGTGCGTGATGCGCACCCGCGGCAGAGCATCCACATTCTTCAGAACGGTGATGCCGCCGGCGCCGCGAAATACCACCTGCTGGTCGGCACGCGGAGGCTTTTTCGAGAGAGCGTAGTCCACCGCGAGCAGATTTTCGGTGCGAACCGAAGGCCAGTCGAGCAGGAAGATGTTCCTGGTGACACCGGCCCCAAAGCCCGTCAAGGTATCGATGTCTTCCCAGTCGCCCAGGTTGAAGGCATCGGTGACCTCCATTCCATTCACGCGCACCGGGCCCGGCTGATGGTGCAGGAAATCGGTGAGGTCACGGAACCGCGTCAGGTTTGGAAGGTAGGTCTCGGGGCGGTCCGGTGTTCGATCCCGATAGAGCGTTGTGACCACATTGCCCAATTCCAGCACGACCAGCGCCACCGTGGCCCATGCCACGGAGCGGCGGGAAAGGATCCCGTTCCGTCCCGACAGCAGCACCGCCGTAAAAAGCAGGGCCAGCAGGCCCAGCATGAACAGATAGTCATCCGGTCCGGGCTGCTTGAATGCAGCGGCAGCCAGAGCCAGCACGGCTACCAAACCTGCGAGAGCCAGCAGAACGTAGCTGATTTTTCGCAGCAGCGGCGCGGCAGGGTCGGTGCGCAGAGAGTCCAGCCCAAACGCGGATAGGACGGCCATCCCGAGACCGAACAGGCACAACAGACGAGCCGGGTTTCGCGCCTTCCCGAACAGCGGCAGGACCGCATAAAGAAGGCCGTGAAACACGTTCCACCCCCCTAGCGCGAGAAGCAGCCCGGCGAGCGCGAGACAGGCAAACAAGCGCACCCATAGGGTTTGCCATTTTGCGACAATCGCGATTACCGCGAGTGACAGCACGACAACTCCGGTGAACACCCCGGTGTTACGGCCGCCCCAGGGAAGAACGATCGCGAGCAACGACGAAGGCGCCAACGAATAAGCCGCATGAATGCGGTATGGAATGACATCGTTCCATTCGACCGGCTGATCGATGCCTACCCACCGGAAAGCGAGCCTGGCGTACTCGTAGCCGGGGATGGTCTGAAATGCACTCGTGAGGATCGTAAACAGGACAGCGGTCGATACCAGGGCCAGCCACTGGCGCCACCGGGAGCGCTGGGAAGCGAGATCGTAGAGCCAGACGGCAGCGACGGCCAGCGACAGATAAGTGGGGATCTCATGGTGGCCGCTTAACCACGCAATTCCCAGGAACATCCCGCAGAGAGCCGCGCTAGCCACTGGACGGTCCCTTCTGACAACGCGCAGAAGAAACAGAAGCACCAGAGGCGCGATCAACAGGCCGCTCACAACTTCCGGCCACAGCGTGATGCCAAAGAAACCGCTGAAGGAAAACACGAAGCCGCCAAATAAAGACGCGAACCGGGAAAGTTCGAGGTCGCGGCAGAGCCAATAGGCGAAGAGCGCGCCCAGAAAGTGCAGGGCCAGGTAATACCAGTTCAACTGCCGGAAAGAAAGCTGTCCTTTCGCGTTGGGCTTCAGAAGGAAAAGGGGCCAGTTCAAAGGAAAGGCCGCTCCGACGATTTCTCCGAGGAATGGTTGGCCGCACCACGAATGAGGATCCCAGAGAGGGAATTCATGCTGATGCCAGGTCACCTGCTGGAATTCGAGCCGCGGCACATCCATGTCGACGATGTCGGGATCGTCGATCCAGGTGTACTCGTTGGAAAGGACCAGCTTCCAGCAGAAGGCGCAGCAGAGCACCAGCAGGAGTGCGGGAGCCGCGAGCCGGGAGCGTGGAATCGCGCGAAAAGCTGCTGCCAAGCGGAGGCCGCGCGATGCCGTCTGGGAGGATGTCACAGGAGTTGGACAACTCCGCATTCGATGCTACCACGTTGAGAAATGCAGTTGAACCGAGAATTCGGGCGGTTGCAGGCTACTTTGTTTCTAAGGCTATGCTTTCACTTCTTTACCGTCTGGCGGACCGCGCGCGGCACGGTGCGCGGCGTGGGAAGTGGACGGCCGATTTGGCTGCCGGACGGCGGGGCGAGGACCTCGCTCACCGCTTCCTGCGCCGGAAAGGGCTGATGATCGTTGCGCGTAACTACCGGCCGCGTGCCGGTGCGGGAGAGATCGACTTGATCGCCTGGGAGAAGGGCCAACTGGCCTTCATTGAGGTGAAAACACGTGCCACCGGCGAGTTTGGAATGCCGGAAACTGCGGTCGATCCGGAAAAGCAGGTCTATGTGGAGCGAGCCGCGCGCGATTACGCCAGGCGCTCGGGCGTGGACTGGGGCGCGGTGCGGTTCGACATTGTCAGCATCTTGTTGACATCGCCGCCCGAGATCAGGTTTTTTCGGGATGCCTTCCGGCCCAGGCGGACGCTATAATAACCTGTCGCAGGCATCGTTGGCCTGCGCGCTTTCTGCATAACACCGCGGGTGCAGGCCCGGACGCCTGCGCTGTAAAGGCTTTCATCGAAATTGCCGGAACTTAGGAAAGATCCCATTACGGGCCGCTGGGTGATCATTGCCACCGACCGCGCGCGCCGCCCCTCGGATTTCAGCCGCGAACCCGTCATTACCGCGCCGCCTACGCGCTTCTGCCCGTTCTGCTTCGGAAACGAGCAGAAGACTCCGCCCGAGGTGCTGGCGTATCGTGTAAACGGCGGCGCCAACCAGTCGGGCTGGTCGTTGCGCGTCATTCCCAATAAATTTCCCGTGCTGGGGATCGAAGGTGATCTGAACCGCCAGGGCGACGGCATGTTCGACAAGATGGCCGGAATCGGCGCCCACGAAGTGATTATCGAAACACCCGAACACACCGCCACACTCTCCACGATGGGCGAGAAACAAGTAGAGGACGTGCTTTGGGCGTTTCGCGAACGGGTGCTCGATTTGAAAAAAGATCACCGCCTGCTTTACATACTGCTGTTCAAGAACCACGGCGAGCACGCCGGCGCCACACTCGAGCATCCACACTCGCAGTTGATTGCGCTGCCGGTGATTCCGAAGCGGGTGAAAGAAGAGCTGGACGGTGCGCAGGTCTACTACAATTTCAAGGAACGCTGCGTGTTCTGTGACATCGTACGGCAGGAATCGCAGGCCGGCGCCCGTCTGGTGACGGAAACCGAACGGTTCGTGGTCATCGAGCCCTATGCGGCGCGCTTTCCGTTCGAGACCTGGATCATACCCAAGCGCCACGACTCGCACTTCGATGAATCGGGCGCACCGGATCTGCAAAACCTCGCCTGGGTGTTGCGCTCGACATTGCGCAAGCTCGACAAGACGCTGGAGCGGCCGGCGTATAACTTCCTGGTGCATACCGCGCCGGTGCAGGAAGCCGCCATGCGCCACTACCATTGGCATATCGAGATCATGCCGCGCCTCACCAAAGTGGCGGGGTTTGAATGGGGAACGGGATTCTACATCAACCCGACGCCTCCGGAGGAGTCCGCGCAATTCCTGCGCGAAGCGGGGCTGGGTTAGGGGAACACGCGGCTTTCTGCTGGAACGCCACGCATCACAGGCTGCGCTATCATACCCGGAAGCTTGCCAAGGATCCCTCTGGCTGGGGCCCTATGTGGAGGATGCATCATGCTCAAACGTTCAACGATTGGTGTCCGCCGAAAAGCGTCAGGCAGCCGGTGCGCGCACGCGGCTGTGTCCAGCATAAGAGGAATCTTTGGCTGCCTCGTGTGGCTGCTCGCTCTAGCGACGCCGGGCAACGGCGCGACCCAATACACGTCGGTCCTGACTCACTGGGCCGCTAACGCTGGATGGGGCAGCACGTGGTCCGTGGTGGACACTGCCACCGATGCGATTAGTTGCACTCTAACCATTAACGATCCCAACGGCCAGCCGTTCAGCCTGGCGACATCGGCGGGAACCGGAAGCTCCCTCGCTTTTACGGTGGCGCAGGGGGGAACCGCCCAGATTCAGGCTGGCGGCGCCGCCGGCACATTGGTGAGCGGCTGGAGCGAGGTGACGTGCTCGGATGCTTTCCTCGCTGACATCACCTACGTTTACATGCCTGGGGGCTTCCCGGTCACGGCTGTAAGCGTGCTACCGAGCGGCCAGTTCAATCTCTACACCTTTGCAGCGAACGCCTACACGGGGATCGCGATTTATCTCCCTGGCAGCAGTGGTGTCACCGTGACGGCCATCGACGCGAGCGGCAAAATGGTGGGGTCTGGCAGCCTCTCGATTCCCGCGGGCGGGGAAACGGCTGCGAACCTCGACCAGATCATTACCAACATCCCGAGTGACTTCGAGGGGAGTGTGCAGGTTGATTGCGCCAATTCATGCGCGCTGGTGGCACTCGATGTGCTTCCGGGCTCCAACGGATCGTTCGCACTGGCTAACGTACCCGTGGTTGCCTACAATAACCAGCCGTCCAGTTTCTCCGGAACTTACATCTTCCTCAGCGGAAGCCTCTCTGGTCAGAGCGGAACGTTTACCATCACCGGCATCTCACCTGCGGGCGCTTTCGGCGGACAAGCAGAGTTCCTGGCGACCGCGACCAGCGGATCCAACAGCACGGCGATGGGCCTGAACGAGTTTAACAACGGCGTGATGCTCCTCCATTTTTTCAGCGGATCCAGTTTTCCTCTGAGCGGCGGCGAAGCCGTCCTTACGCAGACAAGCTCAGGCTTTTCCGGCAGCCTCTACCTGCAAGGGACAAGCACCGGCAGCGTGGGGACGATATCGTTGACATTCAATACCATGTGATTGACACCGCCATCCAGCCGCGCGATGAGAGAGCCGCAGAGTCGATATCTCGAACATTCATCGACTGCCGGATGGCAGCCGCGCTATCATATCGGCAAGCATGCCGGATGATCCGTTCGATGCTTTCGATGCTGCCGTGCGCTCCGGCGGCGCGGATGCGGGTTTCGAGCTGCTCCTCCAGCGATTCCGCGAAGAGAAAAAATATTCTCTCATGTTCGACGCGCGCGCCATGCAGAGCCGGCACGCTTTGGGGATGCCGCTTGTGCAGAATGGTCGGCTCGAGAATCTTCCTGCGGACAGTCGCACGGCGCTCGAGCGCGCATACGTTGAGGCGGCGCGCGAAACGGGCGGGTTGTTCCTGGCTGACGGCGACATTGCCCGCGCCTGGCAATATTTCCGGGCTATCGGGGAGACGGCACCGGTTGCGGCGGCCATCGAACAGCTCACACCGGGGGAGAACCAGGAAGCCGTCATCGAGATCGCCCTTCACGACGGTGTACACCCGCGCAAAGGATTCGAACTGATCCTGGCGAATTACGGTATCTGCCGCGCCATCACCTTTCTTGACCAGTACCCGGATCGCAGCACGCGCGAGGACTGCATCCGGCTGCTGGTGCGCGCGCTGCACCAGGAACTGGCGGGAAATCTCAAGCGCGCCATCGTCAGAGCGGAAGGTTGCGCGCCCGAGGCCGCCAACGTTTCCGAGCTGATCGCCGGACGCGACTGGCTCTTCGGCGAGCACGATTACTACGTCGACACGTCTCACGTGCTTTCGATCCTTCGCTTCAGCCTGGATGTGGAAGACCGCGCCACACTGGCGCTGGCGGTGGAACTTGCCGAGTATGGCGGGCGCCTGTCACCGATGTTTCAGTATCGCGGCGAGCCGCCTTTCGACACCTACCACGACTACACCATCTACCTGCGCGCCCTGCTCGGTGAATGTGTGGATGAGGCGGTTGCACACTTTCACCAGAAGGCCGCTAACGAAGATCCGCGGCCCGCTGAGACTCTGGTGATGTTGCTCGCGCGTCTAGGCCGATACGGCGAAGCGATCGATGTTTCTCTTGAACATCTACGCGATGCTCATGGGTTACGCCCTGATTGTCCCTCGGTGTTCCAGTTGTGCCAACTGGCGGGCGATTACGTTCGTCTCCGCGAGCTCGCGCGCGAGCGCGGTGACCTTCTGCACTTCGCTGCTGGATCGATGCAAGCCTGATGGGAGCGAGCGTTGTTTGGGAACTCACCAAGCTGCAACGCCACATGGGCGGCACGGCCGGCGTGACTCTTTATGTTCTCGGAATCCTGGTGCTGGGCGTATTGGCCCCGTTGTATTTTGGCTTCGCGTTAGTGAGTGCGCGCGTGTTGTTGTTGTACACGTTCCTTCCGGTGTTGTTCGCGCCGCCGGTGGTGGCCGAATCCGTGGGCGGTGAGAAGGAGCTCAAGCCCGAGAATCCAGCGCAGCGCCGCGAATGGCTCTATGGGAAAGTGGGCGCGGGAGTCATCTATGGATGGGTCTCCGTAGGTCTTATTTTTGCGCTGGCCGGCATCTCCATGCGCTTGTCGGAAGGCCGTTTTTTCCTGATGCCCATGCAATTCGTGGCCGGCCTGGTGCTGGTCAGCCTGGCAGCTTCGTTTCTTGCTGCGTCGCTGGCAGCAGCCGTCGCTATCGGTGCGCGCAGCACGAAGGCCGCCAAGCGGACGATGCGTCAGGGCCTTTTGCTTCTCGTGATCATTCTGGTATACCTCTCGCGGCAACCGTGGGCCTGGACCCGGCGGCTCGCCGTCCCTGAATCCGGACCACGCTTTCTGGAATTTGCCCTGGTGATCAGTGTGGTTCTCACTGCCCTTGCAGTGGGCCTGGCCAGGCTGGCGTTGCATTCAGCGGAGCCGGCTGAGATCCGTCTCAACCTGTGAGCGCCTGGTTAGCGCCAGGCCTTGGACAGAGGTTGAATACTGGTCACCAGTTCGACTCCCAGCACGTTATCGCGCGTGCCTGGAACTTCACTGCCGCGCAGCCATTCATAGCCGACTTTGAGCAACTGACGACGATTGGGCCGGTAGCCAAGAGCGAATTCGTAGGATTGGAGGTTGGCTTCAAAGCCTGAAGTGGACGATTGGCCGACCGCGGCCACCTGGCCGTTTTGTTGATCGCCGACACGCAGCGCGGCATAGATGCGCGGCGTCAGCGCAGCCTTCACCTCAGCGTACCCGATGGAGGTGCTGGGAGAGATACGGAAGCCGGGGTAATCGAAGCGAAACCACTGCCATTCACCGCTCGTGCTCCAGCGCCCGCGCGCCCATTGCACATCCAGCCCGGCACCGGTTGCCGGAAAATCTCTAGCCGATTGCCCGGGCGCAAGCCAGACCGTCACCCCACGGTCCAAGTACGGCCCCCGAAAGGCCGAGGCGCCGATGCGCAATCCCTGGATGACGGTGTATCCTCCACCGGCGGTCCACTGCGCATACTGATTACCGGAGAGAAGCTCATGCGGGTTAGCCGGTGAACTGTTAGTTACCTGGAAGCGGCCGTCCAATTTATGATCGGATATGTCTATTTCGATTCCCGGCAATCCGTAGAGAGTAATTGGAGTCAGTCCATATGAACCGCCGCAGGTGTAGCCCGCGGATGCACTACTGCTATTTTGAGGAGCAGTACACAGTTGGTCCGGACTAACATTTACATAAGTTACATAACTAAGCGGCTGATCCAATAATGGATTATCAGCGTCGTCATAATGCAGAGGAAATGCACCGAAGGCGGTGGCAAGTTGTCCCGCCTTAACCAGTATTGTTGCTGACTTATAAGTTGTCGTATAACCGAGAAAGGCCTGGATTGCCTCTATATCTATATCGTGATCGTCCTCGAATGCATCGTAATAATAGAATGGCGTAGAGCGGACCTGGATCGACGCATAAGCAAACCAATGCGCGCTCAGCCTGAGGCTGGGCGATAACGCGAGATGGAATCCGCCGGCCACGGGTCCTGCGGACGGATTGTCTCCCTGCATCCGGTGTGTATACAGTAGGTCGCCCGTGATGGTGATTGGCACTGCGATACCGGCTTCGGCATCCTGCGCAGCAGCCGGTAGCGAAATCACAGCCAGGAGAGAAAGCCCCGCCAAATATTTACACGCGGACATATATCTGCTCGTGAGGAACCGAGGGCACCGCCTGAGTCGGAAGGCGCAACGTGAACCAGAAGCTGGAACCTTGTCCCACCCGGCTGTTTACGCCGATTTTACCTCCCATTGTCTCGACCAATTGTTTGGAGATTGCGAGCCCGAGTCCCGTGCCGCCGTAGCGGCGGGTGATAGAGCCATCCGCCTGCACGAACTTTTCGAAGATCACAGAAATCTTGTCCGGCGGCACTCCGATTCCCGTATCCTCGACAGCGATGCGAAACAACGTGTCGGTTTCAGTCTGCTTATCGCCATCCGCGCGGATGGTCACGTGGCCTTGCTCTGTAAACTTGAGTGCGTTCGACACCAGGTTGGTGATGACCTGGCCGATCCGCTTGGGATCGCCGGTCACTACAGTAGGAAGTTCGGGCGGGTAGCGGACTGCCAGTGTCAGGCCCTTTTCCCGTGCTTTAGCTGAGTACAGCGCAACAATCTGGTCGATCACCTTTCGGAGGTTAAACGATTCCGGGTTCAAGGTGGTTTTGCCCGCTTCTAACTTGGAGAAATCCAGGATGTCGGAGAGAATGGCCATAAGCGAGCTCGAGCATTCGCGAACCGTTTCGGCAAACTCCCGCTGTTCCTCAGTGAGGTTGGTATCCAACAGCAGGCCATTCATGCCGATCACGCCATTCATGGGAGTGCGGATCTCATGACTCATATTGGCCAAGAACTCGCTTTTGGCGCGGTCGGCGGCCTCGGCGGCTTCCTTCGCCGCTTTTAACTCGTCGGAATAGCGGCTGGCAGCCGCAGCAGCACGGTTCAACGCTCGGGCCAGAAGATTGATTTCGCACGTTCCGGAATTTTCCGGCACGTCGGCGGGCAGCTCACCCGTGTGTTCGCTTCGTTGCAGGCGGGCAATGAAATCCTGAATGGGCTTAGTCACCGCCCACGAAGTGAGAGAAGCCAGAAGCAGAGCGAGTAATCCGCCACCGGCTGCAATTGCGGCAAATGTTCGTGCCAGGCTCGAAAGGAAGTTGTCTACGGCCTGGTCCAACGAATAAAACATCAAAAGCTTATAGTCTCCGCCGAGGGCTGCTCTGCGCAAAGGTAGAACCAAGTAAGTTTCACCGTTCAGTTTCAGATCGCAACCGTTCATATTGGTTGCGCAGGAGCGGGGTAAGTCGCGCTCAATTTTCTGATTCAGCTTCTGGGGCAGCGTACTGAGTAGCAGGCGGCCGCGGTAAGTCAGAGCGACATCACCGATGGAATTCAGCAATGTCAGATCAAAACGCTTTCCCAACGCCAAATGGCCGATCGGCTCTCCATCCAGGCTGATGGGCACGGTTTCCATTTCGTAAAGCACTCCGTCGACGTCGAGGAGGGAAGGTTCACTGGGAATCAGAGGCAGTGAATGGCATTCAATCAGATTGTTGCTGACTGCCTTCATTGCAGCAATGGTGCGATACTGCGAGTCGGCAATCACGACCAGGTCATAACCCAAGCCGTGCAGTTGCCTGAGTTGCTCCGCCACCGTGCGCTGCGCTTCAGCGCGGAGCACGGAATTGTCATCACCCTCGCGCAGCAGCCCGATGGAGGCTTTTAAGCCGGCGTTTTCCGTCAGTAAATGAGCGACTTCCAATGTTCGCTGCCTGTCGTTTTCGCTGGCTTTATCCAGCAATTGCTCTGAGCTGTGCACGTAATCCCGGATGCCATCGCGAGTTCTGTCTTTCAGAGCGACACTGAATCCAGTGAATGCCAGGGTCATGACCAGCATCAGGGGCAGAAACGAAATCAAGAAGGTGCGGGCCGGGAGCGAGAGCTTATTCATCGGTGATTATGCTCCCCATCGCGCACCGGAATGGTGATCACCACGTCAGTCGCGCCGGCTGCCGGCAGATGAATCTCGCTACGAAAAAATCCGGCGTTCATATGCCACGCCACCAGGCGATAATCTCCGGGCGGGACATCATGGAACGTAAACGCGCCGTCATCTGCGAGTTTCGTGTACCACCGGTTCGGTACCACGACGATGGCACCGTACATATCCGGATGCAAGTGACAGTAGACCTGTACGACTCCCGGCTCATCGAACTTCACTACGCGCGTCTGGCCGGCGGGGTAGTAACCTAAGTCAAATTTCTTTGCGCTTGAAAGGGAAAAGACATTATGAAAGATGGGGTCGGCGTTGGGAAATGAGACAGTAGAGCCGACCGGAATGACGACCAACTGCGGTTCGAATCGCTTCCCTTGCTGCTCCAGCTCGGCACGAACCGTTTTATCGGGTGGGGGGAGTTGTCCTTCTAAGAAGATGACGACATTGCTGAATTCGTTGGCTGATTCGGTTCCGTCCGCGGCAGCCGGCACCGCGCCCCTGAGTTGATATACCGGCAGCGTTACCTGCTTCTTGCTCAGTTTTCTCGTAATCACGATGCGGCCACTCAACTCAGCCGCAAAACTTGCCGTGGCAACTAAGTTCAATGAGAGAGTAAGTGCCAGGATGACGAACAGACCCTTCATAGTGAGGTGCCGCCAGACGCGCGTCTTCAACATCAGCAGTCGCCAGTTATCTTGGTCACGCGCTACAAAGACACTAGCTCAGACCCGCCTTGTCACAATGTCCTGTTGCAATGTTAGTGGATTACCGCTGCAGTAAACCAGTTATCTTTGATTAGCGTGGCAAATACACCGTCGGTCTAGTGTTGTAACACATGTAACTTAACTAGGTGGGGTTTGCGATCCGTTCCGCAGCCTGCTTTCCCATGCGCACGCAATCCGGAACACCGATTCCATGATAAGCATTGCCGGCGACGTGCAGACCCGCCAGTGCAGCCAGGCGTGATTCCAGTTCGGCGATGCGTTGGCCGTGACCGACGGTGTACTGCGCCATGGATCGCGGCCAGCGGAAGACTTCGCCAAATACGGGCTGTGCCCGCACGCCCGCGATCTCGCGAACCTCCTGGCGCATCGCGAACAGGAGAGCGTCGTCGCTCTCGGCCATAGCCGAGTCGCCTCCCGCGAAGCACCGCAGCAGCGCGAGCGTCTCCGGCACACGATCGGGGAACTTATTGCCCACCCACGTGCAAGCCAGCAGCTGGCGGCGTTCGCGCTTGGGAACGAGGAAGCCGAAGCCGCGCATCTGGTCGCGCACTGCGTTCCGCTCAAAGCCGAGCGCAATGGTGATCGACGAGTTATATCCGATAGAGGCCAGCAACTCGGCGCAGCGCCCATCAACAACCGGCGTCAGGAGCGCCGCCTGGTGCGCTTCGCAGGCAAGAACCACATGGTCCGCTGTGAGCCATTCGCCGGCAATCCGCAAGCGGTACCCGCCGCGCAGAGGTTCCATGGCTTTCACCGTTCCGTGCACAACGCTGGTGCGCCCGGTGGCTTTCCAAAGCGCATCCACCAAAGACCCCAGACCTTTTCGCAGTGTGCGGAACAACGGCTGGCGCGGGCCGTTTTGTCGGGACCGTTCGCTCAGCACGCCGCGGGTCAGGCTTCCGTAACGGCTCTCCAGGTCCACGAAGCGCGGCAGCACGCTCGAGACGCTGAGTTCAGCCGGGTCGCCGCCGTAAATGCCGGCCAGCAGTGGCTCGGCCAGGTAGTCTACGGCCTCACGGCCGTAGTGTTCTTCCACGAATTCCGCGACCGACCGGTCGTCGCACGGCTGGGATCTGGGGCGGCGAAGATATTCGAGCCCCATGCGTATCTTGGTCGGCCAGCTCACCAAAGGGGTGGCTACCATAGGCCAAACTTTGGTGGGCACGAGCATCTGCACGCCGTCGGGGAGCGGCACCAGGCGCTTCCGCCGGCGGATGTAGGTGACGCGCTCGCCGTCATTGGACCCGATCACTTCGCTTTCCAAGCCCAGCTCGCGGATCAGGTCCATGGCCCACGGCTTGACGGAGATGAAACTATCGGGGCCGGCCTCCACCACGCAGTTCTGAATGTGCTCGGTTTGAATCACGCCGCCCAAGCGCGGGCGCGCTTCGATCAGGGTCGAAGAAATTCCCGCTTTCGAGAGGTAGTAAGCGGTGGAAAGGCCGGAGATGCCGCCTCCCACGATGGCGACCGAGGGCATGCGGCTGGACTACGGGCGAAACTCCCGCACGATTTGCACCACGGCCTTTACGTTTTCCACGGGCGTGTCGGGCAGAATCCCGTGGCCGAGATTGAAAATATGGCCCGGTCTGGTCCCGGTGCGCTTCAGCAATTCGGTCACACGCATCTTCAGCTCCGCGAGCGGCGCGAACAGCGCCACCGGATCCAGGTTTCCCTGGATGGCGGAGCGGTAGCTGATGTCCATCCAGGCCTGGTCAATGTTGATGCGCCAGTCGACGCCCATGACATCGCCGCCGGCTGCATGCAGCTCACGGAAAAACCCGGAAGCACCGGTGCCGAAATGAATCACCGGCACACCGGTGGCGCGGATGCGTTCAATCAGGGCACGAGAATACGGCGCCGCGAAGCGCACGTAGTCGTCCGGTCCCATGGCGCCGGCCCAGCTATCGAACACCTGGATGGCGCGCGCGCCCGCGGCCACTTGCAGGGAAGCGAACGGCGCCAGCACATCCACGATCTTCCCCATGAGCCGCCGCCACAGAGTCTCTTCGGCATACATCATTTTCTTCGTGCGGATGAAATTGCGCGAGGAGCTGCCCTCGATCATGTAGCTGGCCATAGTGAACGGCGCGCCCACGAAACCGATCACCGGCACCCTGCCGCCCAGCACCCGCACCACCTGCTGGATGGCTTCGCCGACGTATCCGAGATCATCCGTATTCCCGGTCGACAGCGTGTCAATGTCCGACCCGCTGCGCACGGGATTCGCAATCACCGGCCCTTCGCCCGCGGCGTAGCGCAGTTTCAAGCCCAGCGGCTCGACCGGCAACAGCAGATCGGCGAAAATAATAGCCGCGTCGACGTCGAGAATTTCCACCGGTTGCAGGGTGGCCGTGGCCGCCAGATCCGGGCGCTTGCAGATTTCCAGAATCCCGTGGTGCGAGCGGATCTCGCGATACTGCCGCAGGTACCGCCCCGCCTGCCGCATGAACCATACCGGCCGCACGTCGGTGGGGCGGCGCCGGCAGGCATCGAGGAATCGGCTGCTCATGGGAGCCACGCGCATGTTTGCTCCGGTGTGTCTTCGCAATAAAACGCGCGAAGAAATGCTGGTTTGTGCTTCATCGCCCAGGCGCGTCCGTTGACGAACAGCGGTTTCGTCCAGGCTTCGCTGTCGAGGGTACGCGGTGTGATTGCCGACACCGAAAGCACTCCCTGCGCCGGCCAGCCCGTGCGCGGATCCATGATATGGCTGTAAATCCGTCCTTCCGCGCGGAAAAATTTTTCGTAATTGCCGGATGTCGACATGGAATCGTCTTTCAGATAAATTTCGGCCACGCTCTTCTTTTCATTTTTCGGATCGCGGATCTCCACCTTCCAACCCTTCTCGCCCGGCGGCGCGCCTAAGCCGTAAATGCTGCTTCCCGACGCCGACACCAGCGCCGCCTGAATGCCGTACTGCTTCAGCACATCCACCATCCGGTCCACCGCGTAGCCCTTCCCGATGCCTCCCGGGTCCAGTTCGACGCCCTGCTTGGCGAACCACACCGTGCGGCGCGCGGCGTCCAGAACAATATTCTGGTACCCTACGCGATCCATCGCGCCCAGAATCTCGGCGCGGTGCGGCAGCCTGCCGGTTCCCCTGTAAAATCCCCAGACCTTCATGAGCGGCCCGACCGTGATATCGAAGGCGCCTTCGCTCTGGCGGCTGTATTCCACGCACGCCGCGAGCAGGTTGAACATCTCCTGCGTCACAGGGACCGCGTGGTCACCGGCCTCGCGGTTGATTTGGCTCAGTTCGCTCTCCGGCTTATAGTTGGAGAGCATCTCGTCCAGCCGCTGGACTTCCGCGAACGCCGCATCCACCGCTTCCTCCATGCGCGTCCGGTCCTCGCCATACACCACCACCGAGTAGGCGGACCCCATGGCCACCACACTCGACTCCAGGCGCAGCGTCTCGCCCTTCGCCGAGGAAGCCGGCGCCGTTGGCACCGCTCCCAGCAGCGGCAACAAAAACAAAACTAGCACAATCTGTTTCAATTTAGGGCTGATTTTCCGCCGGGCCACGCATTTTTTTTGCCCGCTTCAGCAGAATTTCCACGCGCTCGTCGGCGCCGGCGGCGGGGTCGGGCTCGAAGTGCAACTCCGGCATTTTCCTCAAGTTGAGGCGCCGCGCCAGCTCATGACGCAAGAAATGCCGCGCATGGTCCAGAGCCGCCATGGCCGCCTGCTTCTGGCGTTCATCCCCCCACACCCCGACCCGCACGTGGGCGTGCCGCAGATCCGGACCCACCTGCACGTCGGTCACATCCACCCCCGCCAGGCGCGGATCCTCCATCTCAAAGCCGATGAGCTCCGCCAGTTCCTCACGCACCGTTTCCGATACCCGCTCTCTGCGATGCTGATCCATACCGAACCGCGACCCGGGGCAACCGTACCCTTGGGCCCTCTAAATCCACTCGACGTTCACGCCCGCCAGCGCCGGTCCCAAGATCGACGCGGTTTCGTGTTCCACCGATTGCAGCACCTTCTCGGCCTGCACGCGGTCGGCGGAAACCGTCACCGCCGCCAGCACCGACCTTTGCCACAGGTCCTGAAAATCGATCTCCGCCACCGACACGTTGAACTTGTGATGCAGCCGGTCCCGCAATCCTTTGATGACGTGCCGTTTTTCCTTAAGCGAATGCGAATTCTCGAGGCGCAACTCCAGCGTCAATACGCCGATTGAGGGCATCGGATTACGCGAATACTTCCGGCGCTACCTTCTCCGTCACGAACGCTTCGATCACGTCACCGGGCTTGATGTCGCCGAAATTCTCGATCGTCACGCCGCACTCCATCCCGCTGCGCACTTCACTGACGTCGTCTTTGAACCGCCGCAGCGAGCCGACCTTCCCGGTGTGGATCACGATGTTGTCACGCAGCAGGCGCAGCTCGCTCCCGCGCTTCAGGAAGCCATCCTGTACGAAGCATCCCGCCACCATCCCCACCTTGCTGATGCGGAACGTATCGCGCACTTCGGCCTTGCCCTGATACACCTCTTTGTATACCGGCTCGAGCAGGCCAGCCATGGCGCGCTTAATCTCGTCGGTCAGGTTGTAGATGATGGTGTGCAGACGGATGTCGACCTTTTCCTCTTCGGCGATGGCTTCGGCGCCGCGCTCCGGGCGGACGTTAAAGCCGATGACGATGCCGTTCGATGTCGACGCCAGCAGGACGTCGGATTCGGTGATGGCGCCCACGCCGGCCCGCAAGACGCGGATGTGAACCTTGTCGTTCGAGAGTTTTTGCAGGGTGTCGGTTAACACTTCGGCCGACCCGCCCACATCCGCTTTCAGAATGATGGGCAGCTCCTTGACCTGGCCCTCTTCCATCTGCTGGTGCAGCTGCTCGAGCGTGATCCGGCTGGATTTGGCGAGTGTTTGCTCGCGCGCCTTGGCTTCGCGATAGAGCACAATCTGCTTGGCTTTGGCCGTGTCCGTCACCACCTGGAACGAATCGCCGGCCTCCGGCAGATCCTCCAGGCCCAGCACTTCCACCGGCGTCGAAGGCTCCGCCTCGCGCACCGGTTCGCCGCGGTCGTTCAGCATGGCGCGCACCCTGCCGAACACCGCGCCGCAGATGAAGTAATCGCCCACGTGCAGCGTGCCGTTCGACACCAGCACCGTGGCCACCGGCCCGCGCCCGCGGTCCAGCTTGGCTTCCAGCACCGTCCCCATGCCCGGGCGGCTGGGGTTAGCCTTCAAATCCTGCAAATCGGCGACCAGCAGAATCATCTCGAGCAGCAGATCGAGATTCTGCTTCATCTTGGCCGAGACCGGCACCATCACGACGTCGCCGCCCCAATCCTCGGCCAGCAGACCGCGGTCAGCCAGTTGCTGCTTGATGCGCTCCGGCTGCGCCTCGGGCTTGTCGATCTTGTTGATCGCCACGATGATCGGCACTTTGGCGGCGCGCGCATGGTCGATGGCTTCGATGGTCTGCGGCATCACGCCGTCATCCGCCGCCACAACCAGAACCACAATGTCGGTGACTTTCGCTCCGCGTGCACGCATGCGCGTGAACGCCTCGTGGCCCGGCGTATCGATGAACACAATTTTGCGCCCGCTTTTTTCCACCTGATAGGCGCCGATATGCTGCGTGATCCCGCCGGCTTCCTTCTCCGCCACGCGCGACAGGCGGATGGCGTCGAGCAGCGAAGTTTTGCCGTGATCCACGTGGCCCATGATCGTGACCACGGGAGCGCGCTTGACCTGATCCTTCTCCTCCTGCGACGTCTCGACTTCGTGCATGGCCTCTTCTTCGAAGCTGATGGTGGCGGTGGAAGCGCCGAACTCGCGCGCCAGTTCGGTGGCGAGCTTGGCATCGAGCGTCTGGTTGATGGTGGCGAAAATGTTGCGGTCGACCAGCTTCTTAATCACCAGGCTGGCCTTGACATCGAGTTTTTCGGAGAGCTCCTTAACGGTGATGCCTTCCGAGATGGTGATCTCGCGGTTGACCGGCGGCGGTCCGGCAGGCGCTTCGCGCTTCACCGGCCGCAGGATTTTCTCTTCCTGCTCTTGCTGGCGGTCGCGCTGCGACCGTGCGCCGCGCTTGTCGGGCGCGCGCCGCTGCTGCTCCATGGGCGGAGGCGCAAGACCCGGCGCCACCATGCCGCCGCGCGAAGTTGGATGCATGGGCCGCGGGCCGCCGGGACGCATCACGCCCGGTGCTCCCGGCCGCGCTCCCTGGCGCCCGACAATCGGCTGGCCGGGACGAATGGGACCACGGTAGATCGGCTGGCCTGGAACCGGCGAACTTTGCGGCCGCAGGGGTACTCCGGGCCGCGGGGATACGGCGGCGCCCGGCCCGCCCGACCGCGGTTGAGACAATTTCGCGGCCAGATCCGGCCGCGGCGGCACTACCGGACGCACGGCCGGCTGCCCCGCCAGACCGGGCCGCGTGGACTGCGGCCGCAACGGTGCTGCGGGGGCGGCGGGTGATCCTGGCATCGCCGCCGACGCTCCGGAACGCGCTGCCGGCGAAGCAGCCGGGCCGCTCGCTACCCGCACCGGTTCCGCGGGCCGAAGCCCGCCAGGCAGCGGCTGCCGTGGGCCCGATAGAATTTGTCCCGGCCTCGGTGCTGCCGGAATGGGCCGGGGAGGCGGCGCCAGCGGACGAACAGGCTGCCCGGGTGTCACCGCGCCGGGAGCCGGAGCCACAGGCGCGTGAGGGGTTGGCACGGCAGGCGCCATCGGCGTCGCTGTCGCCAGTGGCGGCCGCAAGCGCTGGGGCTGCGGCGCAACACGCGGTAGAACGCTCTCTTGAGCAGGAGGCTCGTGCGGCTGCGGTTCAGACAGCGCTTCGTAAGCTTGCGTTAAAGGAGCTTCCGGCTGCCCGGCGTCTCCCGCTTCCTCCGCCACGGCAGCGGGTGAGCCGTTCGAACCCGCCGGCTCAGCCAGGGTGCCGCCTCCGCCATGACCGAAAATCTGGCGCAGTTTCTCGGCCACGTCATCGTCGATCGAGCTCGAGTGCGTCTTTTTCTCCGTAACGCCTAACTCGGGAAGCTTATCCAGCAATTCGTGAGCTTTGACTTCCAGCTCCCGGGCCAGCACGTTAATGCGAATCTTGTTCATAAGTAAAGCGTCGTTGCGTACTTCTAGCTTTCCTGCCCTCCTCCGGCTTCCGGCTCCAAACTCCCGCTATCGTCGCCCTGCTGGGAAACTTTTATCGTATCAGACTCAGTACCCTCAGGCTGAGGATTCGCCTGTGTTTCCGCTGTCTCCACATCTTTCGTCTCTTCCGGCGCGCTGATTTCATCGGCTTCCGGCGGTTCTTCCAAGGCTGCCGCGGTTTCCTCAGCGGACTCCGCCGCGCCCTCGATCTCCGGGGCCTGCTCCTGCACTTCCGCCGCGGCTTCCGAGGCCGGCGCACCACCCGCTTCGCCCGACTCGAACTGGCTGTAGTAATGATTCACTGCGAGCTGGATCTTCTCCACCAGCTCCGGTTCGATCCCCGGTATCTCTTCCAGTTGCTCGGGCGTCATGCTGCCCAGCTTCTCGACGGTCGAGACGCCCGCTTCCAGGAGTTTCTCGGCCAGCTGATCGCCCAATCCGTAATCGATCAGCACCGACACCGGCGCGCCGGGAACGGTGAGCGCAGCCATTTGCGATTCGACTTCCTGGCGCTTTTCTTCTTCGCTCTTGATGTCGATTTTCCAGCCCAGCAGCTTGGCCGCGAGCCGCACATTCTGCCCCTTCTTGCCGATGGCCAGCGACAGTTGCGAGTCGTCCACGATCACTTCCATGTGTTTTTCGCTGGCATCGACAATGCTGACGCGGCTGATTTTCGCCGGACTGAGCGCGTGCGTAGCGAAGGTCACGGGATCGTCGGAAAACTCGATGATGTCGATTTTTTCCCCGCGCAGCTCGCGAATGATGGATTGCACGCGCATGCCTTTCATGCCCACGCAGGCGCCCACGCTGTCGACGTCGCGATCGCGGCTGTGTACCGCGATCTTGGTCCGCTCACCGGCTTCGCGCGCACAGCCCTTGATCACCACCGTGGAATCGTAAATCTCCGGTACCTCCTGCTCGAACAGGCGCATCACCAGCTCCGGCGCGGCGCGCGAAACCACCACGCCCGGCCCTTTGCTGGATTTATCCACCAGGCGGATGACGCAGCGCACGCGGTCTCCAATGGTGAAGCTCTCGAGCTTGGACTGCTCTTTTTTGGGCAGGCGCGCTTCGGTCTTCCCCATGTCCAGAATCAGGTCCGGGCCTTCGATGCGCTTCACCGTGCAGTTCACCAGTTCACCCACGCGCCCGGAGTATTCGGCGTACACCGTTTCCCGCTCGGCTTCACGCACCTTCTGAAAGATCACCTGCTTGGCGGTCTGGGCCGAAATCCGCCCCAGCGCTTCGGTGGGTTTTTCGATCCGGACCTCGCAACCGATCTCGGCATCCGGTTTGATTTTCAGGGCTTGGGCGAGTGTGATTTCTTTGGCCGGATCGGTGACCTGCTCCACAGCTTTTTTTACGGCGTACAGCCGCAGAGCGCCGCTTTTGTCGTCCACGTCCGCCACGTAATCTTCTTCGGTGCGGAAATGCTTGCGGGCAGCGATCAGCATGGCGTCCTTGACGGCGTCCAGGACAATCTGCACATCGATGCCTTTCTCCTTGCTCAACATCTCAATGGACTGGTAGATCGTTTCCAAAGTAAATCCTCTTTCGCTCTGCCGCTGGTTCTTAGTTTCCGGAGGGAACTACCACTCGAACTTCAGGTTGGCCCGTTCCACTTGGTTGAGAGGGAAGCGCAGGAGGCGATCGGGGCCCACTGACAGCACAACCGCGCCCTCGTGTAGCCCGGCCAGCGTGCCTTCAAAGTGGCGTTGCTGGCCGAGGGGTTCGCGCAACACGATTTTCGCCTTCTTCCCCTGAAACCGGATATAATCGTTTGGTTTGAGCAACTTGCGCTCCACGCCGGGCGAACTGACCTCGAGCGTGTAGTGCCCCGGTACGACGTCTTCGACGTCCAGAATCGTCCCCACCTGCTGCGAAACCAGCTCGCAGTCGGCATGACTCACCCCGGCCGGCTTGTCGATCGAGATGCGCAGCAACTGATTGCCGCCGCTGCCTTTAAGCTCCACCTCGACCACCTCAAGTCCATCCGAAGCCGCCACCCGCTGCGCGATTTCTTCTACTTTGGAAACTACATCCTGCCGCATGTGCCCTTCAAAAAGTGCCCGCCAACAAAAAAGTGGGCTTGCGCCCACTCTGTTCATTCGACACTTACATTCTTATTTTAGCCCCTCTTGAGGAAAAGGCAAGAAAGCCTCTTGACAGACAGTACTGTTTGTCATACAGTGTGTGCAGCACAATGTTCTGCGCACAGTACAGATGAACGCCGAACTGTTTGAGAATCTTCGCCTGGAATTGCGCCGCGGGTGCCTGATTTTGGCGGTTCTGGCCGAACTACGTACCGAACATTACGGCTATGCATTACGTAAAGCTTTGGCAGACAGAGGGATGGCGATCGACGAGAATACGCTCTATCCGCTGTTGCGGCGTCTCGAAAGCCAGGGTCTGCTGACCAGCCAGTGGCGCGAGGAAGAAAAGCGGAACAAACGGTTTTACCGTCTGTCCAGCGACGGTGAATTGATTCTAAAGCAGTTGCTGGATGAATGGAACGCCATCAATTCGTCGCTCACCCGGATCATCGCGGGCGGGCGGACGGTAGAGGAACTGAGTGTCTGACCATGGAACTGATAGATCGCTATTTATTCGCGGTGCGATGCAGGCTGCCGAAAGGGCAGCAGGACGACATCATCGCTGAGCTGGCCGAGGATATCCGCTCGGAAATTGAGGATCTCGAAAACGGTCTCGGACGGCGAGTGGATGAAGCTGAAGTGGTCGAGATCCTGAAGCAGCGTGATCATCCGGCGTTGGTGGCGGGCCGTTATCTGCCGCAGCAGTATATGATTGGGCCGGTACTGTATCCGGCCTATCGGCTGGTACTGAGGATTGTGATTGCGGTGCTGGTGCCGGTGTTTGCGCTGATCGTCGGTCCGCTCGCGGTGGCCAGCTCGGCGCAGGCCGGCCACGCGGTAGTGCAATCGATGTGGGACCTGGCGATGGCGGTGGTCTTTGCGATCGGCGTAGTCACCCTGGTGTTCGCGATTCTGGAACGCTACCCGGTGGAGACCAAGCCGTTTGAGAAATGGGATCCGCGGAAACTGCCGCGCGCTCCGAAGACGCCGCCCGATACACGTCCGACGCCTCGCGCCACGGCCATTGCCGAACTGGCCGCCAGCCTGGTGTTCGGCTCGCTGTTCGTAGCCTGGTTCCGGACGTCGTTTGACTTCGGCGGAGTCGAGATCACGCTTGGCTCCGATCTGGCGCAGCCTCTACTGGCCTTTTCTGCTCGTGATCCTGGGCGGAGTACCAAAAGGATGGGTGGGCCTGATGTGGCCCGAGCGCACAGGCATTCATCTGGGCATTCGCGCGGCGATCAACGCGGTTACGGTGATCGTAGCCGCGGTATTACTCAATGCAGGGACCTGGGTGGACGTTACCGCCCCCGGCCTTGCAGCTCCAGACATCGCCGAAGCGGTAAAGTGGACAAATCTCGGCGTCAAAATCTTCCTCATTGCGACCGTCGTGATCGCGGTTGGAGATGTCATTCCGGAAGCGCGGCGGGTTTTCAGAAAGAGAACATCATGGAAATACTCGACAGCTATTTAAAGGCCGTCAAGCTCTATTTGCCCAACAGGCAGAGGAACGACATCGCGCGCGAGCTTTCCGAGAACATTCTTTCGGCGATCGAGGAGCGGGAAATGGCGCTCGGCCGCATGCTTACGGAAGCAGAGCAGGCCAAGGTTCTCACCCAGTTCGGCGACCCGTGCGTGGTGGCGCGCCGCTACCGATCGGCCGACCATCGCCTGGCGATCGGTTGGGAACTGATCGGACCCGAGTTGTTTCCTGCGTATCTGATGCTGCTGGGATTCAATCTGGCGGTCACGTTGGTAACGACGGTCATCATCGCGTTGATGCTGCGTGTGCCCGTGACGGTGCGCATGTTTGCGACACCGGTGATGGCGCAGGTTGCCATACTTACGGTGGTCTTCACAGCGCTGAACTACTTTCGGAACAGGTCCAAGTCGTGGCTCTTTGCACCGTGGCTGGGGCCATGGCTGCCGGTAGCACGCTGGGCCTCGACCTCCGGACTGGTGCTGTGGTCCGCAACCAGTCTCTGGCTGCTGGCCCTGCCGCACTTCCCGTTTCTGCTTTTCGGGCCGGCCGCAGCGGGGCTCAGGCTGAGCGAGGCGTGGCTGCCGTTTTACGCGGCGATCCTGGGGCTGCTGGCGGCCGGGATTGTCCAGCGCTCGATCAATCTGGCTCATCCGGAGTGGAGCTGGCTGGTGCCGGTGTCGCGCGCGACGGTCAATGGGATCGGCCTGGCGCTGCAATATCCGATGATCAAGAGCCTCCCTTGGGTGATGGTAGCCGAGGGTGCAAAAGACCCCGCACGCTACAACCACCTGGCGCAACAGTTTAACGGAATGATCCAATGGGGATTGTTTAGTTGGTTATGGATATTCCTGCTGATCAACGGTGCCGTCTATGCGTGGCTGTGTGTGCCGCATATTCGCCGCTTCCTGCGCGAATGGTGTGGGGCTCGACGGGAGGCCTTGCGCTCGCAACCGTAGTTCGCCATTGAAACCGGTCGGTGTTTACGCCGACCCGACTTAACCAGAGCATTCACAGCAAGGAGATATTCGCCATGAGTGGAGCCCAAAGTGTGTTCCGAGGTGAGCCGTCGGCTGCGGCCGCGCAGCCCGCAAAGTCAGTCCAATATAACGTAGCCATCGGCTACTTGCGCGCGTTCGTCACCGCGCTGGTGGTGGCGCACCACGCCGTGCTCGCGTACTTTCAATATGCGCCGCCGCCCTCGTCCTTTACGGCCGAGCCGCGGCTGTGGCGGGCCTTTCCGGTGGTGGACAGCGCGCGCTGGCCGGGCTTCACCTGGTTGGTAGGATTCAACGACGTGTTCTTTATGTCGCTGATGTTTTTCCTCTCGGGTCTGTTTGTGTGGAACAGTCTCCAGAGGAAGGGAACCGCGAAGTTCCTGCGCGATCGCGCCGCGCGCCTGGGCATTCCATTCCTGTTTGCGGCGGCTTTGATCGCGCCCATTGCGTACTATCCGGCATATCTTCAGGCGACTCAATCGCCGACTCTCGCCGGATACTCGCACGCGTGGTTCTCGTTTCGCGATTGGCCCGCCGGACCGGCGTGGTTTATCTGGCTGCTGCTCGCGTTTGACTGCGTTGCCGCCGCACTCTATCGCTTGAATCCCAAGTGGGGTGAGGCGGCCCGCCGCTTTAGTTCGCAATGGGACCGGCATCCGTTCAGATTCTTCACGTTGCTGGTGGCGATTTCGGCGGCGGTGTACATTCCGATGTCGCTGATCTTTACGCCGGTGGCATGGGCCGCACTGGGGCCGTTCACGTTTCAAACCAGCCGGCTGCTTCATTACTTTGCGTACTTCGTGGCGGGGATCGCGGTGGGCGCGTGGGGCGTCGAGCGGGGCTTGCTGGCGGCTGAGGGTAAGCTGGCGCGGCGCTGGTGGCTGTGGCTGCTTCGGTCGCAGCTGGCTTATGCCATGGTCGTAGCCATTGTCATTGCGGCCGCGATGGCGCCGGCGCGGATGACTCTTTGGATGACGGTGGGCGGTTTCGCGTTCGCGATTTCCTGCGCCGCATCGGGATTCGCGTTTCTCGCACTTTTCGTGCGGTTCGCAAAGAAGCCACGCAGAGTCTTCGACAGCCTGCGCGACAACGCCTACGGGATTTACGTAGTTCACTACGCGTTCGTGGCCTGGGTGCAGTACGCGCTGCTGCCGGTCTCGATGCCGGGGTTCGCGAAAGGAGTAACTGCATTTGCCGGGGCGCTGGCGTTGAGCTGGGGGACGGTGGCGGCAATGAGGAAGATTCCGGCCGTGGAGAGGGTGATGTGAAAGACGCGATCACAAACACAAACGCCGCGGCAGTTCCATTTGGAACCGGCCGCGGCGCGAGGTTCACTCCCCTGGAGTGGATGCGCTAGTCGCCCTTGCTGGGCGAAGGGGTGGTGTCGGCGGGTAGCACCAGGTAACCGCTGACGGAATTTTTGGCCACGTTGGTGAAAATCACCTCATGGCGCTTGCCGTCATGGTAGCCGTAATATATGACCGGCTCCTGTGCGGCCTGGTTATGCAGCCAAATGGTGCGCCGGTCGGGGATGATCCACATCCAGCCGTTGACGCGGCGATGGGTAATGTCGGTGCCGGTGATGCCCAGCGAGATCTCGTCGGTGAGCTGCTGGCTGTGGTTCCGTGTGACTTCAAAATCCACGCGCTTCACGGCGAGCTGGTTGTTGATGCTCTCGACGTCGTGCTCCTGGCGGCCCATCTGCTGGTTGAGGCTGACGAGCTGCTGGTCGCGATTGGCGCCGTCGCGCTCCACATCCGTGCGCACGCTGCGGAGCTGTTCGGCCTGGCGGGCGGTCTCCTCGCGCAGGGTAGCAACTTCGGTTTGGAGCTTGGTGTAGTTGGCCGCGTCTTGCGATTCCAGGCGCGCGAGCTTCGCGTCAGTGGCCTGCGTTTGCGCCGCCAACTCCGCCTCCACGCGCTGATGAACCTTGTCGCTCAGAGCCTCGGCCTGCTTGCGCGCGGCCTGGATGCGGGCTCCCAGGCTGTTTTCGATTTCTGCGACGTGGGCCCTGAGCTCCTGCTGGCCGCCGGCCCAGTTCTTGATCTGGCTTTCGGCATCGGTCATGCGGGTGGTCATGCCCTCAAACGACTTCTGCAACGTGGGGAACTGCGCGAGCACCCCCGGAAGCTGTTTGAAATAGGGGTAACCGTACCAGCCCAGGGCGGCGATGGCAATGGCCACCAGGAAAATGACGACCCAGCGGCCCGCGTGCGACTCATCGAGTTCGTCACGATACTTGAGGCGGTTGGGTAATTCGGGAAATTCGGGCCGTTCGGTCGACGGTCCTTCTTGTTCTTTCTCTTCCGTACTGCGGAGATCGTACATACGCACCTCTCGACAGCCGGGAAATGCAACTGGCATTCCAGACTGATGAACTTACTGAGTTCCTGAGGTATTGGACGAAGGGCCGGCCGGGTGCGCGGCAGTTTTTACCACATCTCGTGTACGAATTTTCACACGTTGTGTGTCGAGAATCACACGATGGATCGCGAAGATCGAGCTGAAAGGTGAACGATAAATGAGCTCCAATGCCGGTTCACGAGACAAGATGCGGCGGACCTCGGTGCGCTCCGGCGTGGCCAAGTCACGATGGAAATCCGCGGCAGTGAAGAGGAAATAGTCGAGGTGCTGCTCGCGCGCGAAGTCAGGCATGGTGCGGAAGGGCCGCAGGATGCTTTCGCGGTCCTCGCGATAGAAGGGAAGAGGAGCAACCGGCAGGCTGGCGGCATGGTGGCCTGTATAAAGGTAGAAGACCGGATCGTCATAAGCGTAAAAGTTGCCTGCGGGCACGTGTTGTGCGATCCAGGCGAAAGCCAGCCGGTTGCTGGCCAGCACCGTGCGGTGTTGCGCCACGGCGAGCGGAATATCCTCGACGAGGGCCCGGGTGTTCCAGACTGCGGCAATGGACAAGACACCTAAACAGCCGGCGGCAATCGCGGCGACCACCACTTGGTTCGCCCGCCCGTGCGGCCACTCGTTGCGAATGACGCGCGCGAGATTGGCGAGCTCTACGGCGGCTCCGGCCAGCAGCAGCGGAAACAGCGGGAGCAGAAAACGGTTGTTGGGCGGAAAATGCCAAACCAGCAGGATCGCCGTGTACGCGACGGCGAACCAATGGTAAGGGGTGATTCCGGAACGGCGCGCCAGCCGCACGGCGCCGGCGATCACCACCACTCCGAGGAAACGCGACAGGTACGTCCCCCAAGGGCTCTTGGCGATGTCGAAAATCAGCAATTCCGCGATGCCGCAGAATACCCCGTCGAGGTTTTTCCACATCACCACCGGCAAATCGAGCCAGCCGACGTTGTAGACCTGATAACCGAGATAGTTGGTGTAGTAGAGCGTCACCAGATCGCGGGCGCGCGACATGTGCGCTCTGCTCCACAGCGTCCAGCTCATGACGGCCGGCAACATTGCGGCGAGCATCAGGGCTGCGGCGCGGTATTTTTTTCGCAGCGCCAGCCACAGCGGCCCGGTGAAAGCCAGGGGCAGGGCGGCGGTTTTGATCAGGTAGGCGACGGCTGAGAGCGCACCGGCCGCAAGCGCCCGCCACGTGCCGCTCTCCGCCCGCTCGATGGCCAGGATTGCCGCCAGGAGCGCCACGGCGAAGACCAGGTCGCTCATCACTCCGGCGCTCAGCACGATGGCGCACGGGCTCAAGGCGATCATTACGCACAGCGTGGTGGACAGGCACGCGCCGAAGCCGCTGCGCCGGAACCAGCGCCACGCCAACGCCACAAATGCCGGCAGCATGATCCAGCCGAGGGCCATGGCCCAGCGCAGGTTTTCGGGAAAGTGCGGATCGAGCTTCCAGATCACGGCCAGCGCGAGCGGCCAGAGCGGCGGATATTTAGTTTGAAACGGCTCGGCGGGCAGGCTCAGAATGCGATAACCTCGGCCTTCGGCGAGAGATTTGGCGCAAACGAAATAGATGCTATCGTCGTGAAGGTGCCCGAAATGCGGCATCGCGCGCGCCACCCACGCCAGATGCGCGGCGGGGGCCAGGGCCAGCAGGAGTACGCCGAATATCAGGGCCTTTCGCACCACATGAGCAGCATCGCCCGCGCAGTCGCCTGGCAGTATGAGGCGAATCACTTAGGCTCGGCGGGCGCGATTGGAATTTCACGATGAAACTTACTTTCTGGGGAGCCGCCCGGACGGTCACCGGCTCCATGCATGAACTCGAAGCCGACGGCAAGCGCTACCTTCTCGATTGCGGCATGTACCAGGGCCGCCGCAAGGAGGCGGAGCAGCGCAACCGGCACTTTCCGTTTCCGCCCGGGTCGATCGACGCGGTCATTCTGTCGCATGCCCACATCGATCATTCGGGTAACCTGCCGTTATTGGTGAAGAACGGATTCAGCGGGCCGATTTATTCCACGCCGGCGACGGTGGATCTGGCGCAACCCATGCTGCTCGACACCGCGCATATCCAGGAGAAAGACGTCGAGTTCCTCAACAAACGCAGGCATCTGCGGGGGGAAGACGAGATCGACCCGCTCTACACCACCGAAGACGCCCAGCAGACTCTGCCCCTGCTCCAGCCGGTTCCTTACTACACGCCCAAGGCGTTCAGCGCGAATCTCAGCTACGAGGCTCACGACGCCGGGCACATTCTGGGGTCGTCGACCATTCTCGTGCGCTCGCGCGAGAACGGACGCGAGGTACGCCTGCTGTTTTCGGGCGATTTGGGGCGCCCCAGCCTGCCGATCATTCGCAATCCCGATCCGCCGCCCGCGGCCGAGTACCTCATTATGGAGAGCACTTATGGCGGCCGCTCGCACGAAGAGGAGGGGCTGGTCAAAAACAAGCTGGCGGATGTTGTGAACCGCACGGCCGCACACGGCGGGAAACTCATCGTGCCGGCGTTTGCAGTGGGGCGCGCGCAGCAACTGGCGCTGCTGTTGCATGAACTCTCGGACGAACATGGCGTGCCGAATATTCCGGCGTTTGTCGATAGCCCGCTGGCGGTCGCGGTTACCGAGGTCTTTCGCCAACATCCGGAATGTTTCAACGACGAAACGCGGCGGTTTTTGAGCAATGGCAACGACCCGTTCGGATTCGATCGCCTGACCTACATTCAGGAAGCCAGCGAATCGAAAAAGCTGAACGACCTGAAAGGCCCGTGCATCATTATTTCGCCATCGGGAATGTGCGAAGCCGGGCGCATCCTGCACCACCTGCGGAACAACCTGGACAATCCGCGGACCACCGTCCTCATTACCGGATATCAGGCCGCGGACACGCTAGGACGCAAGCTGCTGGATGGCTGGCAGGAGGTGAAGGTTTTCGGCGAGCCCATGCGCGTGCGGGCCACGGTCGAAAGCTTGCAGGCGCTCAGCGCCCACGCCGATCAAGGCGAACTGCTGGCGTGGATGAAGCCGCTCGCCGGGACGCTGAAGAAAGTGTTTCTGGTGCACGGCGAGCCTGAAGGAGCCGAGGCCTTGCAGGCAGCGATTCAGAAGGAGTACGGAGTTGAAGCCGTGCTGCCGGGCTGGGGTGAGAGGTTTGAGCTCAAATGAGGGTGAAGGCAGGAAGGCGGCGTAGCCATTCGCAGCACACCGCCTCCCTTTCCAGTTAGCGCCAGTAGCCATAGTAGTGATCGTGGTAATGGTGCCAATAAGGATCCGGGTAGTATGTCGCTCTTACGGCACAACCCGTCAAGGAGAGAGCCAGCAACAGCAACCCAAGTGCTCGTTTCATATCTACCTCCTGCTGTGGTGAACGTAGGGGCACGCCGAGTAGTTGCCCGATTCATCCAACGTTCATGCAAAGAAATGTAAAGAGGGATGGAGAGCACGATCGGTTGGTTCAAATGACCCTTGTGTCACAATCTTGTGTCGGATAACGGCTGCACGAGCGTCAACGCTGATTTAGCGCACTACCTAACCGTTCCCCTCGACGCTGTGATACCGTAATCGGATACAGTGCGGACCATGTCCTCGAGTGCGCCGCTCGCGGACCCCGCTGTGGGGACGCGGGATGCCCGGAAAACGCTGATTCGCGCCGAGCAGACTCGACTGCTTTACGCTAACTCCAATATCAGCGCCGAGGTTACCGTCATTGGCTCGACAGCCCTCGGTTTGCTCCAATGGACGGTCATCGCGCATCCGGTCGTCGTGGCCTGGTGGCTGTACATGGCGGCCGTTTCGCTCGCCAGGTTCATACTGGCGCGGCAGTATCGCCTGGCTGCGCCCGCCGGCGCCGAGCGCTGGTGCACCTTCTTCACCATTGGCGTTGCACTCTCGGCTGCGGGATGGGGCGCCGCGGGCATCTGGCTTTTTCCGCAAGGTGACCTGACACATCAGGTCCTGCTCGCCTTTGTTCTCGGCGGCATGATGCTGGGAGGAGGCTCGATCCTGGCCGCGCGCCCGGAAACGTTTCTGGCGTTTCTCATCCCCGCCGGCCTCCCTGCCTCCGCGCATTTTTTCTTTCCGGGCGATCCGGAGCACCTGGCGATGGGATCGCTGGCCACCATTTTCACGCTCGCCACTGTGGTGAGCACCCGGCGTATCTATCTCACCATCAACTCCGCTCTGAACCTCCAATTTGAGAATGAGGATCTCGTCCATGCCCTGCGGCTGGAAAAAGACCGGGTCGATTCTCTGAACCAGAAACTCGAGCTGCGCGTCCAGGAACGCACTGCCGAGCTGAATGAGGCCGTCGCGCTTCTGCGTGAGGAAATCGCCGAACGCAAACTGGCCGAGGAGGAGCGCGGCAGAATCGAGATCGATCTCCGCCATGCTCAAAAAATGCAGGCCGTTGGCGTGCTTGCCGGAGGCATTGCACACGACTTCAACAATATCCTGACCTCCATCGCCGGTTACGCCGAACTGGCTCAGGATCTGCTCCCGAAAGACTCCGAAGCCTACAGCCACCTGGAGCAGGTCATGAAAGCGGCCTTGCGCGCCGGCGACCTCGTCCGCGGCCTGCTCATGTTCAGCCGCAAAGGCGCACCCTCGCCCAGTCTGATTCCCGCAGGCGACATCGTGACCGAGGCCCTGGAGCTGCTGCGCGCCTCCCTTCCCGCCACCGTGGAATTCCAGCGGACCATCGATCCCGATTGCGGCTGCGTTTTCGCGGACCCGGGTTTGATCCACCAGGTGGTGATCAACCTGTGCACCAACGCTTACCAGGCGATGTCTGGCGGCCCGGGACGGCTGGAGGTGGTTCTGGCGCCCATCGAAGTCAGCGCGACTCACCCCGCCGCGCACGCCTGGATCCCCGAAGGCAGCTACGTCCGGCTGGCCGTCAGTGATACCGGGCCGGGTATCCCCGCGAAAATCGCCGACCGCATTTTCGAGCCGTTCTTCACCACCAAAGCCCCGGGCCAGGGCACAGGTTTGGGGCTCTCGGTGGTTCATGGCATTGTCACCGGTTACGGCGGCTTCATTCGCTTCGAGAATCACCAACCCACCGGCACGACGTTCTTCGTCTATCTGCCGCGCGTCACCGCCGACCGGCCGTCAGCGGCTCGGGAGCTCGGTCCCGCTCCGCGCGGCGCCGGGCGTATTCTTTTCGTCGATGATGAGGAGCCCATTGCGCTCCTGGGCGCGCGCATTCTTCGAGATCTCGGCTACCAGGTTACGGTCACGACCAGCAGCGTGGAGGCCCTGAGCCTGTTCGCCGGCGCGCTCCAGGAGTTCGATCTGGTCGTCACCGACTTCGCCATGCCCAAGATGAATGGCGGCGAGCTCATCTCCCGGTTGAAACAGTTGCGGCCCGATATTGCCGTGATTCTGCTTTCGGGATTCAACGAAGAAGTGATCAACTCCGAGCAAAGCCGGCGGCTCGGCGTGAACGAGTACGTCCGCAAACCGTTCTCCAGCGCCGAACTGGCCCACGCCATCCGCCGCGCGCTCGATCCTGTGCATCCGCCCGGCGCGTAACGGCGCTCACTCCTGTCTCAACATCACCGCTGGATCAATGCGCATCGATTTCCGCGCGGGTAGGTAACAGGCAGCCAGGGCCACGCCCGCCAGCAGCAGCGGCGCTCCCACCAGCAGCACCGGATCAGCGCTTTGCACGCTCGCCACCGTGAAGAAGAGGCGTGAGAGCGACCGGATTCCCATCCATGCCAGCGCCAGCCCCGAAACCGTTCCCACCGCCACCAGCGCCGCGCCTTCCTTCATCACCAGCCCGAGCACGTTGCGCTTCTGCGCGCCCAGCGCCATGCGAATGCCGATCTCGTGTCCGCGCTGCGCCACCGCGTAGGCCGTCACTCCCGCCAGACCCACCGACGCCAGAATCAATCCGAAAACTCCGATCAGCCCATACGTCCAGGATGCCGCCTGAAGCGTCGACATAAATTGTGCGATCTGCTCGCTCATGCTGCGCGCGTTGTAGGGCGTCAGCCTGGAATCCATCGTTGCGATCTCGCGCCGCACGGCGCTCAAGATATCCACGCCCGGCGCCGACCGCACCATGAGCGTCATGCCGCGCAAGGACGGCTGCGCGTAATCCGCGCGGTGCAACGGAAAGTAAATCACCGGATGTTTGTAACTCGCGATGATGTCTTCGGCCACGTCCCCAACCACACCCACCACTTCAAACACCCGCCGCTCGTTCCCCAACACTCCACTGCGAAAATCAATCGTGCCGGGCATCGCTCCCAGATTGCCGGCTGCTTCCCCGCTAGCCACTTCGATCTGCCTGCCGACCGCTTCCCTTCCCTTCCAGTACCTCCGCACCAGTTCCTCGCTCACAACCACCGCCGTTGCCCCATCCCGCTCGTCGGACTGGCGGAATCCCCGGCCCCCCAGAATCCGGATGCCCGCCGTCTCAAAATATCCGCGGCCCACCATGTGTCTTCGCGCGTCCTGCACCTCGTGTGCGCCCTCGCTGCCCGCATCCCCGAACCGCACCCCGGCATTGCCGTCGATCGCCACCGGCACCGTATCCGTCAGGCACGCCGAAACCACCCCCGGCAGCCCCCTCACCCGGTCCAGCAC
>JASHOO010000354.1 GCA_030041035.1 Bryobacteraceae bacterium
TGGCGCCGATGCCGAGCGCCAGTGCGCCCACCGCGGCGAGCGTGAAGCCGGGGCTCTCGACGAACATGCGGAGCGAGTAGCGGATGTCCCTGACCAAGGTATCCATAGTTCAGTTTGGTGGAAACTCCTTGTAGGCTGTATACGCTTGGTATCAGCGCCGGTTCCGAGAATTATGATGGGTCCGCTGCTTGCCCGCAGAAAGCTCCGCACGCAACTTTTTCGGCAGCCTGGCCGCCACCATGGTGTGGGAATCCCGGATCAATCTCTTCAGCTCCGTCCAAGGCACGGCGTCCAAGCTTTCGAGCAGCACCCACTTGTTCCGCGCCAGATAGGGAGCGGGAATGATGCCCTCGCGTTCGATTAACTCTGCGAACTCTTCGGGGGTGCATTTGAAAGAGACGGTAGTGGGGGTTTGATCGAGCGCGGCGATGGCGAACATCTTGTTGCCGATGCGGAACAGCAAATTGTTGCCCCATTGGATGTCTTCAGTGGCGTGCGGGAGCGACAGACAGTAGCGCCGCAGGATCTCGATATCCACTACCAGAACCTGCGCAGGCGGAACATCTCGGCAATTGCGATATACAGGTTAACCACCCCTACCCCGCTGACCCCGCCGCGAAAATATCCGCTATCCCAGTAGCCGGTACGGAGCAGGGAAGAGAAGAAGTTGTTGTTCCACACCTCGTTTATCCACGGAAAAACCAGCAGAAAACAGCCGAGCTCGAGACAGAAAAGGATGAGCAGGATGGCGGAGAGCTTCTGATACCAAGCGAGTGACGGCCGCGCCTCGGCGGGAGGCAGCTCAGTGGCGGCGGGAGTGCGCGGTTCTACCGGCATGCGCTCGCTTCCATGGCAAAAAGGTCGAGTTGCCCGGCGTCATCGAGCGGGAACAGCCAACGGGCACGCACGGGTTCGAAGCTGGCGCGATGCAGCGGGGTCGGCCCGTATTGTTCGAGCGCCTTCAAATGCTCGGGCGTGTTGTAGCCCTTGTGATGCGCCAGCCCATATTGTGGATACAGCTCGTCCCACACGCACATGCAGGCATCACGCGCCACTTTGGCGATGATCGAAGCTGCGGCAATGGCCTGGCAACGCGCGTCGCCGTGGATGAGCGGCTGCTGCGGAACGGCGAGATCGAGCGGGATGGCGTCGATCAGCAGAAAGTCCGCCGCGGGCGAAAGCTGCTCGACCGCGCGCTTCATGGCCAGGCGCGAGGCCTGATAGATATTGACGCGGTCGATCATGGCCGCATCCACCGCCGCGACCGACCAAGCGACAGCGCGCTCGCGGATGCGCTGGGCCAGCACTTCGCGGCGGTCGGCTTCGAGCTGCTTGCTGTCGTTGAGGCCGCGAATGGGGCGGTCCGGCGACAGGATCACCGCGCCGGCGAAAACTGCGCCGAACAGCGATCCGCGCCCTACCTCATCCACGCCGGCGACAGCCGCAAACCCGCGCGCGCGAAGCTCACGCTCCAGCGTTCCCTCGCAGCGAAGCTTCGCGCCTGCTTTTGCCGATGCCACGTGCGCGGCCACCCAATGTTATTCGCGTTCCCGCAGTCTTGCCGCCTTGCCCTTGAGGTCGCGCAGGTAGTAGAGTTTGGCGCGGCGCACGCGACCGGTGCGCACGACGTCGATGTGATCAATCACCCGCGCATGCAGCGGAAAAATACGCTCCACGCCCTGTCCGAAGCTTACCTTCCGGACCGTGATGCTCTCTCCCATCCCCGTATTCTTACGCGCGATCACCGTGCCTTCGAAGGCCTGCAGCCGTTCCTTATCGCCTTCCCGGATCTTGACGTGAACGCGAACGGTGTCGCCCGGACGGAACTCCGGGACTTCTGCCCGCCTATTTTTTTGTATGAACTTGGTCAACAACGGGTGACTCATGGTGGTAATCCCTTCAGTTTTTTCTATCGTACTTGAAATCCGGCGGCGCCGCCTCTGTGAGGTCCGGCCGCAGCCGTGCGGTCTTTTCGAGCGCCGCCTGTTCACGCCAGCGGCGGATCTGGTCGTGATTGCCGCTCAACAAAACTTCCGGCACGCGCCAGCCGCGAAACTCAGCCGGCCGGGTATATTGCGGGCAATCCAGCACGCCGGCATCAGCGGCGAAGGATTCCCGCACCGCCGAATCTGCATTGCCGAGCACGCCGGGGATGAGCCGGGCAATGGCATCGATCACCACTGCCGCCGCCAGCTCGCCTCCGCTCAGCACATAATCTCCGATGGTCAACTCCTCATCGGCCAGGTGCTCGGCCACGCGCTCATCCACACCTTCGTAGCGGCCGCAGATCAGCAGCAGCTCGGAAGCTTCGCCTAATCTTCGCGCGGCCGCCTGGTCGAACTTCCTTCCCTGGGCCGAGAGCAGCACCACGCGCCGGGCGGGATCCCGCTGACCTGTGGCGCGCTCGGCGAAAACGGTTTCCACGGCCGCGAACAACGGTTCGGGCTTGAGCAGCATGCCTTCACCCCCGCCGAACGGCCGATCATCCACGGTTTTGTGCCGGTCCGAAGTCCAATCGCGAAGGTCATGTATTGTAATCCGGAGCTTTCCCGCTTCCTGCGCCCGCGCCACGACTCCGTGCTCAAACGGCCCGCGAAAAAATTCCGGAAAGATGGTGACTACATGAAACTTCACTCGCGATTCAGATCCTTCAAGCCTTCCGGCAAATTCACCAAGATTTTCTTCGCGCGGGTATCGATCTCGACGCAAATCGAACGGGCGAAGGGAATTAGCAGCTCGCCATCTACTTCCAGCAACCCCGGGCCTCCGGCGTCATCCCAGCCGGTCACCACGCCCACCCGCTCACCGGTCGCGCGGTCGCGAACCTCGCATCCCACGAGATCCGAAAGATAATGCTCGTTCTCGTCGAGCGCCAGCCTTTGCCCGGCCGGAATCCGGACTTCAGACTGCTCCAGCGCCTCAGCCTGGGAAATCGTATCCACGCCCTGGAACTTGAAGAGCCAGGCGCGCAGGTGTTCCCGCACCGATTCCACCTGAAACCGGGCCGGCTCCAATGGCCGACCTTCGCGGAACAGGTAAACTTCCTCTAATTTCTGGAATCGCTCCGGCTTACTGGTCAGTGCGGTCGCAGCCAACTGCCCGCGATTGCCCCACGCCCGTCCCAGCCTGGCGACGGTTACCCACGGCTTCTCCGGCTGAAGGCTCACTCCAGAATTTCAAGCGTGAACCGCCGGTTGAGCTTCATACCGGCGGCGCCGAGGATGGTGCGGATCGAGCGGGCCGTGCGGCCCTGTTTGCCGATCACTTTACCCAGGTCGCTGGGGGCCACACGCAGCTCCAAAACCGTCACTTGTTCGCCCTCTACCACGTGTACGTTCACTTCGTCCGGGATGTCGACGAGAGCTTTCGCGATATCTTCAATCAGCTGTTTCATCCCCCCGCCTCCTAAGCCCATTCTAAACGACGGCGCAAAACACAGTGGCGAAAGGAGTTGCGAAACTTCACCGGGTACGGTCCCGAATCGTACAGTTCAGGGCCTCAGGCGGCTGGTGTCGCAGCCGGTGCCGGGTGGTTTTTCACCAGCCGCGCCACCGTATCCGACATCTGTGCGCCGCTCTTCACCCAGTGCGTGATTCTCTCCAGATTCAGTTCGACCGTCGCCGGCGTGGTCCGCGGATTGTAATGGCCCACCACTTCGATGTTCCGGCCATCCCGCGCCTTTTCCTTCTCGATCACCACCACCCGGTAAAACGGCTTCTTTTTGGCGCCGAACCGCGCCAGTCGAATCATTAACACTTCTGACTCCTGTCTTCTAAAATGCCGGTAATTTCAGCTTGCCCAGCTTCTTTCCCAGAAATCCGCCGGAGAAGCTCTTCATCATCTTCTTTGCTTGTGAATATTGCTTCAGCAACTGGTTCACGTCCTGCACGCTGGTGCCGCTGCCCTTGGCGATGCGCCGCCGGCGGCTGCCGTTGATGATCATGTGATTGGCGCGCTCCTTGGGCGTCATCGAGTCGATGATCGCCACCACATTCGTGATCTCTTTTTCGTCGATCTTGGCGTTCTTGAGCTCTTTCATGATGCCCATGTTCGGCATCATGCCCAGAATCGATTCGAGCGGCCCCAGCTTCCGGATCTGCCGGATCTGATCGCGAAAATCCTCCAGCGTAAAGTCGTTTTCGATGAGCTTGCGCTGCATCTCGACGGCTTTCCTTTTGTCGATGGCCTCCTCGGCTTTCTCGATGAACGAAAGCACATCGCCCATGCCCAGGATGCGGGAGGCCACGCGGTCGGGGTAAAAGACTTCAAGGGCGTCGGATTTCTCGCCCACGCCGACGAACTTGAGCGGCTGGCCGGTGACCTGGCGGATGGAAAGGGCCGCGCCGCCGCGAGCATCACCATCCATCTTGGTCAGAATGATACCGGTGATGCCCAGCCGTTTGTGGAACTCGTCGGCGCTTTTCACCGCGTCCTGGCCGGTCATAGCGTCGGCGACGAACAGGATCTCGACCGGCGACAGCATTTCGCGAAGCTGCTGCAACTCGGTCATGAGCTGGTCGTCGATGTGCAGCCGCCCGGCGGTATCGACCAGCAACACATCGCGCCCCGAGTTGGCGGCCTCTTTGCGCGCGGAGCGTGCCAGGTCGGCCGGCGCGGTTTCCTCCGGCGTACCGGTGTAGATCGGCTGGTTGATGTCGCGTGCCACGATGCGCAACTGCTCGCGCGCCGCCGGCCGATAGACGTCGACCGATACCAATAGCGGCCGGTGCCCGTTTTTTGACAGCCAGCGCGCCAGCTTGCCGGTGGTTGTGGTTTTGCCCGAGCCTTGCAAGCCCACGATCAGCATTACGCTCGGCGGCTCGTTGGCAAAACGCAGTTTGGACTCGTGGCTGCCAAGGCTCTTGATCATCTCGTCGCGCACGATGGCGACGACCTGCTGCGAGGGCGAAAGCGCGGTCAGCACTTCCTCGCCCATGGCCTTGACCTTGATGGCCTCAATCAGTTGCTTGACCACGCGGAAGTTGACGTCGGCTTCGAGCAGCGCCACGCGGATCTCCCGCAGCGCGGACTCCATGTTTTCCGCCGTCAACCGCCCTTCGCCCCGCAGATTCTTGAATACCCGTTGGAGCTTTTCCGATAAGTTGTCGAACATGATCGCTTACGGAGTTACCACCGGACACGGAGGTAAACTCGTGGCCAGGAATGATTTACTCAGTATAGCAATCCAGACCCGAGATGTGCTGGTACGAATCAGGGATTCGGATTTCCGCGATTTACGGGAAGAGGACTGCCGGGCAACTGCGAATCCGGAAATCCTCTCACGAGCCGGAATGTGCGCTCCCACCGGGTTCGCGTGAAGAAGTGCTCGCCCAGATCCACGAAGTGGTTCACCAGCGAGTCCGCCGAATTGCCCAGCAATTCTTCGGTGGAAGCGCGGTACGACCAGTAGATCAGGACGGGTTTGCCAATGATATTGCCGCGCGGAACAAAGCCCCAATAGCGGCTGTCCGATGAGTTATCCCGATTGTCCCCCATGGCAAAGTACTCGTTCGCCGGGACCACGATTTCGCCGCCTGCTCTGTTTCTGACGAGCATGTCGCGTTGCGCCTGCCGGGCGAGCTCTTCCTTTACCGGACGGCAGCACGGCCACGGGAAATTGTCGAACGAGGGATCGTAGGCATACTTGTGGTAGGCGTATGGCTCGTTCAGCCGAATCCCGTTTCTATAAACGACTCCGTTGGCGATTCTGATGTGATCTCCCGGCATCCCGATCAGCCGCTTGACCAGCGTCTGGCTGAGGTCCGGCGGGTAGCGAAAGACGATGATGTCGCCGTGAGCGGGCTGCTCATAGGGCAGCAGGTGCCTGGTGAGCTCGCCGCGCGGGGCATACGCCAGTTTATCGACCAGCAGGTGATCCCCCACCAGCAGCGTGTCTTCCATGGAGCTGGTGGGTATCACGAAGGCCTGGCACAGCGTTGTGGTCCCGAATAAAAGGAACACGATGGTGACGGCCCACTCCGCGATGCTGTTGCGCTCCAATTTCGCGCTCACTGCCTGACGAACCGCGAGTTTTGTTCGATTCATGTTTTTCATTGCGCCAATGACTTGGTAATACGTTCGGAAGCCGGTTGTTTGTTCCCTTAAACCGGCGCGGATATGATCAGTTGGGCGACAGGCTTCGATGACTGACAGGCCGCGGCTCACAGTTTGTCTGTTCTTCCTTATTCCCTGGGCTCTTCAAGGCCAGACGCTTGCAGTCAGTCCGAATCGCGTCATGGTGGATCAAACTGCCACGATCCGCGCGGCTGGGCTTCGACCCGACGAGCGCGTGACCATTCATGCCGAGCTGGTGGATGGGGACGGCGTGCGCTGGACTGCACAGGCCGATTTCGTGGCCGACGGCGATGGCACCGTCGATAGCTCCCGCCAGCCGGCGGTCGCGGGCTCGTATAAGGATGTCTCGGCTATGGGCCTCGTCTGGTCCATGCGGCCGTCGTCGCGCAAGTCTACACGGTACCAGCCGCCGCGGAATTTCGACATGCAGCCGATCGAATTCCGATTCATGCGCGGCAGGACTCACCTCGGCGGCGCGACCTTGGAGCAGATCTCGCTCGCGGCAGGCGTGAAGCGTGTGACCCTGCACGATGGGGCGCTGCGAGGCACGCTATTTCTGCCCCCGGGAAACAGTCCGCATCCCGGGGTCCTGGTGCTGGGCGGATCCGAGGGCGGTCTGCCGGCGCGCCGCGGGGCGTGGCTGGCTTCGCACGGATTTGCAGCCCTGGCGCTGGCGTATTTTCGCTATGAGGACCTGCCGTCGCAACTCGCGGCGATTCCGCTCGAATACTTCGGCCAGGCACTGAACTGGATGGCGCACCGGCCGGAAATCCGGCCCGATCACATCGCGGTGATGGGAGTCTCGCGCGGCGCCGAGCTTGCCCTGCAACTGGGATCGATGTTTCCGGGAATCGGAGCGGTGGTCGCGTACTCTCCCGCCAACGTGCGCTATCCGGCCTGCTGCGGATTCACACCGGTGCCGTATGCGTGGACATGGGGCGGCCAAGGGCTGGCGTTTCGTCCCGTACGGCCGCGGATGGTGCTGGAGGGGATGGCCATGCGGGCGGTGATCGAGGTGGAGCGAACTAAGGGCCCCATCCTTTTGATCACCGGCAAGGACGATCACGTTTGGGATTCCGCGCTGATGGCTGACTCGATCGTTTCGCGCCTCAAGGAGCACCAGTTCGCTTATCCCGTCGAACACCTGAATTATCCCCACGCCGGACATGCCGCCGGCCGCCCCGAGCTGATTCCTGCCTGGCAGGAGGGAACCCGGAATCCCTCATCCGGCCGCGATGTGGAGATGGGCGGCACGCCGCAGGGTAACGCGGAATCGTCGCTGGAGGCAATTGGGAAAGTGATAGATTTTCTGAAGCAAAGCTTCTCCGCCCATTAGAATCGGCTGCTCACCGCAGCTCGACGATTCCATTAAAGAACCCGACCACGTACTTCCACGCCAGATAGTAAACGGCCATCGCGACGGGAAGCAATCCCGCCGCCTGCCACACCGTGTAGAAGCCTAAGTCCAGAGCGAATGCCAACGCGACACCTGCCGGAACGAGGAGCAATGGGAGCAGCGCACCGAAGACGCCAATCGAAACACGCCCGCGCAATGCAAGCCGGGTGTACAGCACATTCCAGACTCCCCAAAGGTTCGGCACAATCGCCATGGGAAAGACAATCGCGGTTTCAATCCGTGCCGGAAGCCGTTGCGTGAAGTGACTGAGCAGGAATGCTGCCAGTACGATCAGCAGGAACCAGCTTGGCAGCAGGACGCCCGCCATGTATGCGCGTAAATAAGGGTGTCCTTTCATTGCGTTCTCGTTAGAGATGGCACAAGAATGCCGGCAGCAGCTTGGGGAAAGCGGCGAATGTGAGTACGACCAGACTCGCCAGAATGGACTCGAACCAACCGAAGGTTACCGGTGACTCCTCCAACCGGTGCAGCATCCGCGGCCAAAGATCCACCTTCAGCTCCGGGTCATGGACCGGCGGAAATGCGGACCTCAGTTGCCTGCGAATGAAATCTAGTTCACGATCCTGGTGGTTCATGCGCGAATGCCCATTTTTTCGAGACTAACGCGGAGACGCGCTACAGCGCGCCCGACTCTCATCTTTACCGCACTGAGCGAGATATCCAGCGCATCGGCGATCTCCTGGTAAGAGCACTCCTCGATCAGAGCCAGGCTCGCCGCTACCCGCAGCCGCT
>JASHOO010000355.1 GCA_030041035.1 Bryobacteraceae bacterium
CCTTGAGGAATTGATGGCGCGGGTCGAGGCAGTGCTCAGAAGCCGGGAAGAAATCCGAGAGCGTGCAGCGCGCGAGCGAAAGCTGGAGGCAGCGAATCTGAAACTCGAGGCCGAAAACCAGGAGCTTTTGCGGCTTGCGGCGGCGGATCCGGTGACGGGGGTGGCCAACCGGCGCTCGTTCGACCAGATGGTGGACCGCGTATGGCGCAGCGGCGCGCGGCACAACCGGGAAATGGCGCTGTTGATGATCGACGTGGATTTCTTCAAGCCGTATAACGACCGGCTGGGACATCCGGCGGGCGACGAGTGTCTCAAGCGCGTCGCGGGCACTCTGGGGGCAGGACTGATGCGTCCGGATGATTTTCTGGCGCGATACGGCGGAGAGGAGTTTGCCGTGATCCTTCCACAAACAGATCTGGCAGGTGCCTGCGTGGTGGCGGAGCGGTTGAGAGCGAGTGTGCAAAGGCTGGGCATCGAGCATCCGGCGTCGCCTGTGGCCCGGCACGTGACGATCAGCCAGGGCGTGGCCAGCCAGATTCCGGAGCGGGGATCGAACTGCTCGCGGCTGGTTGCCTGGGCGGATCAAGCGCTTTACGAAGCCAAGAAATCCGGGCGCAACCGGGTGCACACTGCCATTGGCAGTGCACCTTCCGCCTTGTCCGCTTTTGCGGCGCAACAATCCCACAATCGAACACATGGGTTTGGCGCAGCGTTCCAATTGCACGGTAAGCTCTAACATTTCATATAGTTAGCTCGGGGATAGCGCGGCATGGGACTTGCCTATATCGAGACAAGCAAAGGAAACTGTCCATGCGCGGAGAGAGCAGCCGCAATTTCATCCTCATTACGGTAGCAGTGGTGGCCTTGGCGATGGCCATCCCGCATCCGGGTAATTCCCGGATGCATATGCGCGGGTTCCTTTTCCATACCAGCTTCCCGCAAACCAAGCCGCAGCATCACGTGTTCGGAGACCTGGCGGCGGTTGTGGATATTTTCCACATCGATCTGACGGCGCATGGCAAGACCGAGCAACTGGTGGCGGGAGCGGTCAGAGCGAACTTCTTCGAGCTGATCGGCGTAGAGCCGGTGTTGGGCCGAGCGTTCCGGACGGGCGAGGACTCGGGACAGCACGTGGTGATTCTGAGCTACCGTCTGTGGCAGAGGCGTTTCCATGGCGCCGCATCGTTGGTGGGCCAGAACGTCAAGCTCGAAGACGACGCCTACCGGGTGATCGGGATTCTGCCGGAAGATTTCACCTGGAATGACGGAGAGACGGACGTATGGGTACCGTGCGATTCGGGCAGCGGAGAGGGCGCGGCCAGTTACATCAGCCAGGTGCGGCTGGGGGCTTGGCGGCATACATTGGGGTGCGAACCGGAGATTTGAGGGAAAAGTGATGCGAACGATTCGAGCGATGGTAATGGCGCTGGCGGCGGTTGGAGCGCTGATTCCGCTGGCGCAGCCGAGCGATTTTTCCTGGCACGGGCAATTGGCGGCGGGGAAATCGATTGAGATCAAGGGCGTGAACGGGACGATTCGCGCGGAGAGAGCTTCCGGGACCGAGGTGGAAGTGGAAGCGAACAAGTTCGCGCGGCGTAGCGACGTGCGGTCGGTAACCGTGCAGGTGGTGCCGCACGCGGAGGGCGTGACGATTTGCGCGGTGTATCCCTCGGACGACTGGGGACGGGCGAACGAGTGCGCGCCGGGCTCGGGCGGGCGCATGCACACGAACAATAATGACGTCAGGGTGGAGTTTACGGTGCGGGTGCCGGCAGGGGTGCAGTTCATCGGGCGCACGGTGAATGGGGCAGTGGAGGCGGAGACGCTGGCGAGCGACGTGACCGCGCACTCGGTGAACGGCAAGATCCGGATTTCGACCTCCGGATGGGCGGAAGCCGAAACGGTGAACGGATCGATCAGCGCGCGGGTGGGCCAAACGGCGGGGACGCGGGCGACCGAACTGGAAACGGTCAACGGGAGTATAGAACTCGAACTGCCGGCCACGGCGAATGCGGCGCTGCACGCGAGAACGGTGAATGGGCGCATCTCCACGGATTTTCCGTTTGTGATACGCGGCAGTTTCAGCGGCAGAGAGATCAGCGGAACGATCGGACAGGGCGGGCCGGAGCTGAACCTGAAGACGGTGAACGGGTCGATCGAACTGCGGCGGTCGGGGGACTAGGGCAGCACCGGCGGCGCCGCGGGACCAGAGCGGAGGCAGTATGCTCAACGATCTTCGTTACGGAATTCGTGCGTTGCGGCGCACCCCGGCGGTGACGGTGACGGCGCTGGTAGCGCTGGCGCTGGGCATCAGCAGCAACACGGCCATTTTCAGCGTAGCCGACGCTTTCCTGTTTAAACCACTGGCACTGAAGGAACCGGAGCGGCTGGTGATGCTGCCGGAGGCCCGCGGTAACCAACCAATCGGGGGCAACAGGAACGTAGCACCGGCCAACTTTGAGGACTGGAAACGGCAGGCGACATCCTTCCAGCAACTGGCGGCCTGCCAGTTGATCTCTTACAACATCACGGGGCAGGGCGAGCCGGAAGGGGTGCTGGGCGACCGGGTTTCGAGCGGATTGTTCGAGCTGGTGGGTGCGCGGCCGGTGATGGGGCGCGTGTTCCGGCCCGAGGAAGATCAGCCGGGACGCGAGCAGGAAGTGATTCTCAGCTTTGGATTGTGGCAGCGGCGTTTCGCCTCGGACCCAGAAATGATCGGCAAGACCGTCAGGCTGGACGGCAGGCCACACACGGTCGTCGGCGTCATGCCGAAGGACTATCACTTTCCGATGGGGGCGGAGCTTTGGACGCCGATGGCGATGGGCGACAAGGAACGCGCCGTGCGCGGAACGCGCTACATGGACGTGGTGGGAAAGCTCAAGCCGGGCGTTTCCATGAGGCAAGCGGCGGCGGAAATGGAAACGATTGCTAAACGTCTGGCACAGATGTACCCGGAGACGAACCGGGACTGGCAGGTGCGGGTGATGCCGATCCGCGATTTCTTGCTCGGCTCTTTGACGCGGACCTACACATGGATGCTTCTGGGCGCTGTAGGCTTTGTGCTGCTGATCGCCTGCGCCAATGTGGCGAACCTGCAATTCGCGCGGGCGACGTTCCGTGCCAAAGAAATTGCGGTGCGGACGGCGCTGGGAGCATCGCGATGGAGCGTGGTGCGGCTGCTGCTGACGGAGAGCTTACTGCTGGGCATAGCGGGGGCCGTGGGCGGCATTTGGCTGGCGCAGTGGGACGTGGAGATGATTCAGGCTTACATGCCGCCGGAAATAGCGCGATTCGTTTCCGGCTGGGACCAGATACGCATCGATGGGCGGACGTTGCTGTTTACCGTGCTGGTGGCGGTGATTGCGGGAATCATTTCGGGCCTGGCGCCGGCGATTGAAAGCTCGCGGCCCAATCTGAACGAGACGTTGAAGGAAGGCGTGCGCGGATCTTCGATCGGGCGGTCGCGGAGCCGGTTGCGCGGGGTGCTGCTCACCGGCGAGATCGCGCTGGCACTGGTGCTGCTGGTAGGCGCGGGGCTGATGGTGAAGGGCGTGCGTGGGCTGATCTCGGTAAATCAGAATCTGGCTCCCGAAAGCCTCCTCACCCTGCGGATCACTTTGCCGGAATCAAAATACAAAGAATCGCCGCAGATCTCAGCGTTTTTCGGCCGGGCGCTGGAGGCGCTGGCTACGCTGCCGCACGTGGAATCAGCTACGCTGGCCACGAGCGTTCCGTACGGCAACCTCAGCCGCACATCCCGGTTCACGATTGAGGGCCGGCCCGAGGAAGTAGGGGAGCTTCGCGTGGCCCAAGACCAGATCATCAGCCCGAACTACTTCGGCACTATGCGCGTGGCATTGCGCGAGGGCCGCATGTTCAGCACGCTTGACGGCGCGGACTCCGAGCGAGTGGCCATCATCAGCGAGGACCTGGCCCGGCGCTATTGGCCCACGGACAAGGCGTTGGGCCACAAGATCAAGCTGGGCGCGGCCGACTCGACGGAGTCGTGGCTGACCATTGTGGGAGTGGCGGAGAAGGTGCGGTACGACTGGTGGAGCGGGGAACCCACGCCGGCGATTTACCGGCCCTACGCGCAAACCGGCCGGCCGTATGCGTATCTGGCGCTGCGCAGCTCGGGCGACCCGCTGGCGCTGGTGGCGGGAGCGCGGCAGCGCATCGCAGCATTGGACGCGGAGCTCCCCATTTTCGAAGTGATGACATTGGAGAAGGTGATATCGGAATCCATCCTCGGACTGTCGTATGTAGCGGTGATGATGACCGTGCTCGGAGGGATCGCGCTGGTGCTGGCCTGCGTGGGCGTGTACGGCGTGATGGCGTACGCGGTGTCGGAACGGACGCGGGAGATCGGAATTCGGATCGCGCTGGGCGCGGAGCGGAGGGATGTGCTGCGCATGGTGATTGCGCGGGGGCTGGTGGTGACGGGTATCGGCCTATCGATTGGGTTCGTTCTTTCCCTGCTGCTGGCGCGATTGCTGGCGAGCTTCATTTTCGGAGTGAGCGCGACGGACTGGCAGATTTTTGGGGGAATTTCGCTGGCGCTGGCGGCGGCGGCGATACTGGCCTGTTATGTTCCGGCGCGGCGGGCGATGGGAATCGACCCGGTGGAGGCGTTGCGATATGAGTGACGTTCGGCTGGCGGTTCGCGGGTTGTTGCGAAGTCCCGGATTTACGGTGGTGGCGGTGCTGGCGATTGCGCTGGGGATCGGCGCGAATACAGCGGTGTTCACGATTGTGGATTCGGTGCTGCTGCGGCCGCTGCCGTTTCCGGAGCCGGAGCGGTTGTATGCGCTCGCGGTCGTGAGGGACGACCCCTTCAGGGGCATTAACGACACGGTGATGCCGGATTTCTTGTATGTCTACTTCCGCAAACAGGACCGGCTCTTCGAAAAGCTTACTGCCTACAATTCGCACCGGATCAATATGACTGGCGCGGGGGATGCGCGCAGTGTCAGTGGAGCTTTCGCCACCGCGGATTTCTTTTCTGTGCTGGGTGCGAATGCGGCACTGGGGCGAACTTTCGCACCGGATGAAGATCAGCCCGGGCACGACGGCGTCGTGGTGATCGGCGACAACCTCTGGCGATCGGCGTTTGGGGCGGATCCGGCCGCGATCGGGAAATCTGTGCGCCTCGATGGCGAAAGCCACACGATCATCGGAGTGATGCCCATTGGGTTCGCATTTCCGGCCCCGTTGGATGTATGGGTGCCGCAAGGTGTGCATCCGAGTGGACACAATTCGCAGCTTTTGAGTGTGATGGGACGCATCAAACCGGGCGTATCGCAAAACCAGGCCACGGCTGAGCTGGATACAATCATCAAGCAAATACCCGGCGAGCTGGATGTCCGCCACCGGCCGCCCGCCAGAGTCGTGTCTCTTCTCGAGTCCGTATCGGGCAAGGTGCAGCGGTCGCTGCTGGTCTTCCTGGGCGCGGTAGCATTTGTGTTATTGATCGCGTGCACGAACGTGGCGAATCTATTGTTGGCGCGCTCGGCGGGACGGCGGCAGGAGATTGCGGTGCGGGCGGCACTGGGCGCAAGCCGTTGGCGTTTAATCCGGCACCTGCTGACGGAGAGCACATTAGTTTCGCTGGCAGGAGGCGCGGCGGGACTCATTCTGGCGGTATGGGGCGTGCCGGCGCTGGTGAAGCTGGCTCCGGCGGAGATGTTGCCGCGAGCCGAGCAGATCGGGATCGACGGATGGGTGCTGGCGTTCACGTTCGCGATTGCGCTGGTGACCGGATTGGGTTTCGGGATCATTCCAGCGCTCCAAGCGACACGATCGGAGCTGCGGGAGTCGCTCAGTCTTGGCGGGCGCAGTCTCACGGGGCGGCACGAGCGATTGCGCGGGGCGCTGGTGGTAGCGGAGATTGCATTATCACTCGTGCTGCTCACGGGGGCCGGGTTGATGCTGAAGAGTTTCATTCGCCTGCGGTCAGTCGACACGGGTTTCCGCGCAGAACACCTGATCACGATGACAGTGGAGCTGCCGGACAGCACATACCAGACCGCATCGCAGGTCCAGGCTTTCCACGGGCGGACGCTGGAGAAGTTGTCGCATCTGCCAGGCGTGATGGCGAGTGCGGAGGTCAATTGGCTGCCCTTCGGTAGCGGGCTCATGATGGGAGATTTTCGGCTGGAGGGCGGACGGAAGTTTCCTCCGGGCCTGATGGTGGACAAGCCGATTGTTAGTCCCGGCTATTTCCGGACGATGGGAATTCGCTTGCTGCGCGGGCGTGATTTCACGGCAAACGATAATGGCGATGCGCTTCTGGTAGCAGTTGTCAGTGATTCTGCTGCGAAGCGCATATGGCCTGGCGCAGATCCCATCGGAAAACGGTTCACAGAAGAAGAGGAGAACCCGAAGCCCAAGGACTGGGTGACGGTTGTCGGCGTGGTTCAGGACGTGAAACAAATGGGCATGGCCGATAAACCAAGAGAAACGGTTTACCAGACGAGCGCGCAAATCAACCGTCCGGGATGGCTGAATCACGCGGCGTTTGTGGTGCGGACGGCGACGGATCCGGAAGGGTTGGCTACGGCCATGCGCGGCGTCGTGCGGGACATCGACCGCAATCAGCCGGTGCAATCGATCGCCACCATGCAGACGCTGATCGATGCCTCGACGGCCGAGCCGCGGTTCCAGACGCGGCTGCTGGGGGCGTTCTCGCTGCTGGCCCTGCTGCTCGCGGCGGTCGGAACGTACGGTGTGCTGGCGTATTCGGTAGCGCAGCGGACGCACGAGATCGGGATTCGCATGGCACTCGGCGCGGAAAGACGCGATGTGCTGCGGCTGGTTCTGCGGCGGACGTTGATGCTGGCGGGCGCGGGTGTGTTGATCGGAGCGGCCGGGGCGTTGGCGATTACGCGCGTCCTTCAGAAATTTCTGTTCGAAGTCAAGCCGGATGATCCGGCGACATTTGTCGCAGTGGCCGCGCTGCTGGCGGGCGTGGCGTTGGCGGCGGGCTGGATCCCGGCATGGCGCGCCACACGAGTCGATCCGGTGGAGGCATTAAGATATGAGTAACGCATGGAACCACTGATTCGACTGATCAACATAGAAAAGTACTATGAAGCGGGTTACGGGAAGACTTTTGTCCTGCGCCGCATCACGCTGGACATCAAAGAAGGTGAATTCGTCACCATCATGGGCCCCTCGGGGGCCGGCAAGTCCACGCTGCTGAGCATTCTGGGGATGCTCGACGGCGCCTGGACGGGCGAATTTTACTTTGTCGAGCAGCCGGTACACCGGCTGAACAACAAACAACGCGTCGAGCTCAACAAGAAGTACATCGGTTTCGTATTTCAGAGCTACCACCTCATCGACAATCTGACGGTGTACGAGAACCTGGATATTCCGCTTTCGTACCGCAATATCAAGTCGTCGGAACGGGCGGGGATGGTGGGAGATATTCTGGACCGGTTTCACATCGTCGGCAAGAAGGATCTCTATCCCAACCAGTTGTCGGGCGGCCAGCAGCAACTGGTGGCGGTGGCGCGTGCGGTGATCGCGAACCCGAGGCTGATTCTGGCGGACGAGCCCACGGGGAATCTGCATTCGACGCAGGGCAAGGAGATCATGGAGCTTTTCAAGCGGCTCAATGACGAGGGGACGACGATCATTCAGGTGACGCATTCCGAGACCAACGCGAAGTACGGCCACCGCATCATCGACCTGGCGGACGGCTGGCTGGTGAACCCGCAGAAAACGGCATGAGCACGATCATCGAATCCGAACGCAAGACCCCGCCGGTGAGGCCTCCGCATGGCGCGCCGCGCGTGCTCATCGCTGACGATCAGCCCGACGTGCTGGAAGCGTTGCGTCTGCTGCTCAAGGGCGAAGGGTACCAGATCGAGCTGGTGTCGTCGCCGGCGGGCGTACTGAATGCGATCGACGCACGCGAATTCGACGTGGTGCTGATCGACCTCAACTATGCGCGCGATACGACTTCGGGGCAGGAGGGTTTGGATCTGCTGTCGCGCATCCAGGCAGTCGACAGCACGCTGCCGGTGGTGGTGATGACGGCGTGGTCGAGCGTGAAGGTGGCGGTGGAGGCGATGCGCCGCGGGGCGCGCGACTTCATCCCGAAGCCCTGGGAGAACGAGCGGCTGATCAGCATCATCCGCACGCAGATCGAGCTGAGCCGGGCGTTGCGCAAGGGGCTGCGGCTGGAAGCGGAGAACCGGCTGCTGCGCGGCGTAGAGCGGCCCACGCTGATTGCCGAATCCCCGGCCATGCAACCGGTGCTGCGGGTGGTGGCGAACGTAGGGCCGTCGGATGCCAATGTGCTGATCACGGGCGAACCGGGCACGGGCAAGGAGGTGGTGGCGCAGACGCTGCATGCCATTTCGCCGCGCGCCACCAAGCCGATGGTGACCGTAAACGCCGGCGGGCTGCCCGAAGGCGTCTTCGAAAGCGAGTTGTTCGGCCACGTTCGCGGGGCGTTCACCGATGCCAAAGCGGACCGCGTGGGGCGTTTCGAGCTGGCCGACGGCAGCACGCTGTTTTTGGATGAAATCGCGAACATTACGGCGAGCCAGCAGGCCAAGCTGCTGCGCGTGTTGCAAACCGGCGAGCTGGAGCGGGTGGGCTCTTCGCGCACGCGCCAGGTGGACGTGCGGATTGTCTCCGCAACCAATGCCGATCTCAACGCGGAAGTGGCCGGGGGGCGGTTTCGTGCGGATCTGCAATTCCGGCTGAATACGATCGAGATCCATCTGCCGCCGCTGCGCGACCGGCGCGAAGACATTCCGCTGCTGGCGTCGCATTTTCTGGGCCGGCACGCACAACGTTACCGCAAACAGCTCGCGAGCTTCGATCCGGCGGCCATGCAGGCGCTGCTCGATCATCCCTGGCCGGGAAATATCCGGGAACTGGACCACGCCATCGAGCGCGCCGTCCTGATGGCGCAGGGGGAAACGGTGAAAGCCGCCGACCTGGGCCTGCGCCAAACCCGCGAAGGTGCGCCGCGCCTGGAAGACATGAGCCTGGAGGAAGTGGAGTTCTCGCTCATCAAGAAAGCGCTGGCACGTTTTGACGGCAACGTCAGCCACGCCGCCAAGGCGCTGGGGCTGAGCCGCAGCGCACTCTATCGACGCCTGCAGCGTTTCGGACTATGAACGCAAGGAGCCGGCGCACCCGGTTCTATTACGAGCGCCGGATCTTTCTTCTTGCGGTATTAGCCGGGTTACCTGGATCGGCGGTAGCCCTCATCATGCTGTGGACGGGCGACCACGACCCCAAAACTCAGTGGACTTTGACCGTTCTGATCGCAGGTTTCTGGCTGGGCTTCGCGGGCGCGGTGCGCGAGCGCGTGGTCTTTCCGCTGCGCACCATTTCGAATCTGCTGGCGGCGCTGCAGGAAGGCGATTTCTCGGTGCGGGCGCGGGGAGCGCAAATTGACGACGCGCTGGGCGAAGTGATGCAGCAGGTCAACGCCATGGGCGGGACGCTGCGCGAGCAGCGCCTGGGCGCGCTCGAAGCCACCACGCTGCTGCGCAAGGTGATGGAAGAGATCGACGTTGCGATTTTTGCCTTCGACAGCGACCACCGGCTACGGCTGGTGAACCGGGCGGGCGAGAAACTGCTGGCCAAGCCATCCGAGCGCCTGGTGGGACGCAGCGCGGAGGAACTGGACCTGGACGAGTGTCTGGAAGGCGAACCGGCGCGTATCCTGCAAACGACTTTTCCGAGCGGGCCGGGGCGCTGGGGCCTGCGCCGCAGCATGTTCCGCGAGCACGGGCTGCCCATGCAACTGGTGGTGATCGGCGACCTCACACGGCCCTTGCGGGAAGAGGAGCTGCAAGCGTGGCAAAGGCTGGTGCGCGTGCTGGGCCACGAACTGAACAACTCGCTCACCCCGATCAAATCGATTGCAGGAAGTTTGGAGAACCTGGTTTCGCGGGATTCGCTGCCGCCGGACTGGCAGGAGGACATGCGGCGCGGCCTGGCGGTGATTTCCGCGCGCTCGGAGTCCCTCAGCCGCTTCATCGGCGCCTATGCCCGCCTGGCCAAGCTGCCGCGGCCGACGCTGGCGCCGTTCGACGTTGCGCCATGGATTCATCGCGTCGTGGGAATGGAGACGCGGCTGCACGTGGCGGTGGAACCGGGGCCGAATCTCGTCATCCACGGCGACGCCGACCAGCTCGAACAGGTACTGATTAATCTTCTGCGCAATGCCACCGACGCCGCGCTCGAGACGCGGGGAGGTGTGCGCGTGGGCTGGCGGAAGAATGCGTCCTACGTCGAGATCAAAGTGGAGGACGACGGCCCCGGCCTTTCGAACACGAGCAACCTGTTCGTGCCGTTTTTCACCACCAAGCCGGGCGGATCGGGGATCGGGCTGGTGCTGAGCCGGCAGATCGCCGAGGCGCACGGCGGCGCGCTGACGCTCGAAAACCGGCGCGCGGGCTCAGGCTGCGAGGCGAAGCTGCGCCTGCCGCTTTAGCCTCCAACGTCCGCAGGTTGCCGGAAAAGCAGCGGAGCCCTGCGCTACACTGCTCGTCGTGCGATATTTTTTCCACTGCCAGATCCCGGAGCTGTCGCGCATTCTTCTGGTCGAGAGCGGATCGCGGCATATCACTGAATTCGTGATCCCGCGGATGCATGGGCATTTCGGCGAAAGTGTGCCGATCGACCTGGTGACGTGCTTTCCCACCGCGCCGGCGGGAGCGGCCCAAGTCTACAATGTGAATGATTATCGGGGCCGGAAGCGCAGGCTGGCGCTTGTGCGGGAGCTGCGCGCACGCGGTTACTCGGTCGCCGGCATCGTATGCTCCAATGAACCCCTGCTGAAAATCTGGAAGTGGGTTCTGGCCGGGACGCTGCCGGTGAAGGTTTTCATCATCAACGAAAACGGCGATTGGTTCTGGCTCGACCGCGCGAACTGGGCCCACATCCGCCGGTTTCTCAAATACCGCGCGGGCCTGGCGGATGCGGGCATCGTGCGCTCCGTTGCGCGCGTGGTCATTTTTCCGTTTACACTTTCATATCTGTTACTCTACGCAGCAGCAGCGCATTTCCGGCGCGCTCTCTACCGAGGTTTTCGATGAAGGCTATTCAAGTAAAACAGACGGGCGGTCCCGAGCAAATGCAATGGGTTGATGTTCCCAAGCCGCAGCCCGGTCCCAAGGAAGCTCTGGTGAAGATTGCGGCATCAGGCGTCAATTTCATCGACATTTACTTCCGCATGGGCGTGTACAAGGCGGATCTGCCGCTCATGTTGGGAAGCGAAGCCGCCGGTATAGTGGAGGCGGTTGGGGCGGAGGTCACCGACGTCCGGCCCGGAGATCGCGTGGCCTACGCGATGACGCGCGGGTCCTATGCGGAGTACGCCGTGGTGCCGGCGTGGCAGCTCGTCAAGGTTCCCGATCACATGGATTTGAAAAGCGCTGCGGCTGCCATGCTGCAAGGCATGACGGCGCATTATCTGACGCATTCCATCTTTCCGCTGAAACCGGGCCAAACGTGTCTGGTGCACGCGGCGGCGGGCGGCGCCGGCAGGCTGATCGTGCAGATGGCGAAAATGCGGGGCGCGCGCGTTTTGGGCACAACGTCCACCGAGGCCAAGGCCGAACTGGCGCGGCAAGCCGGCATCGATGAGGTTATTTTGTATACCCAGCAGGATTTCGAAACGGAGGTGAAGCGGCTGACGGGCGGCCAGGGCGTGGACGTCGTTTATGACTCGGTGGGCGCACCGACCTGTATGCAGGGATTGAATTGCCTGCGCCCGCGCGGGATGATGGTGCTGTTTGGACAATCGGGCGGGAAGGTGCCGCCTCTTGATCCGGCGATTCTGAATACCAAGGGATCGCTATTTCTGACGCGGCCCAGCCTGGCCCACTATTGCGCCACACGCGACGAGTTGTTGTGGCGAGCTGGAGATGTGTTGCAGTGGGTGGCCTCGGGAAAAGTCAAATTGGCCATCGAACGTATCTATCCGCTGGCCGAGGCGGCTCAGGCGCATCGCGATCTGGAATCGCGCGCCACCGCGGGGAAACTGCTGCTGGTTCCCGAGGGCGCGTAGAAACGAGCAGGCGAATTTTGGGGCGGCCGGCCAGTCTGTACTGTTGAATCATGCACATGCATCTTCGTGCGCAACTCACGCTTTGGCTGGTGCTGGTAATGGCGCTAATCGTGGCCGCTGTCGGCGCTTTCGACCTGGCGCAGGAAATCACCAGTCAATTCGCGTTCACTCAGGAACGCGCCGAAATTTGCATGGAAAGGGCAGTGGTAGCGGTCGACAACGCTCTGAATCGCGACCGCACCGCGTCCATCCCGGATGCGCTCCGCCAGGACACCCAGCTGCCGAACGACCTCCTTAAGATCATGACGGCCACGAACTCGCCGGTGATCGAGGTCGCGGTGTGCGATCCGCAGGGCGTCATCCTGGCGGACACCGCACCCACGAACGTGGGAACGCGGTTCCGGGCGTACCCGGAGTTCGAACCCCTGGTGGCAGGCAGCATCAGGCAAAAAATATCCGTACTGACTGGCGCCGCACACAACTATCAGATCTCCAGGGAATTTGCCTCACCCGGGGAGAAAACGCAGGCTACCTTCCACGTTGTCGTTCTTCCCCGCCTGATCGAGCAGGATATCGTTCCCTCCCTCCGCTCCCACGCGAAAACGTGGATTCTCTCTTTGATCGGGTCTATTGTAGCCGCCTTCGTGTTTTCCGCGATTGCCTTCCGCCCGATCGGAAAGCTCGGCAAGATGCTGGACTCGGTGACCAAGGGTGAGTTCGAAAGCCCGCCGGTATCACCGGGGAGGAAAGTGCCGGCCGACGAATTCTCGATTGTGGCATCGAAAGTCAATCTGCTGGGCCAACAGTTGCGTGGCGCTCAGTACGACTTCTCGGATTTGCGCGGCAATTTCGAACGTCTGCTGGATGATTTGGAGGACGCGGTGCTGGTCTTCGGACGCGACCGGCGGCTGGTGGTGGCGGCCGGGACGGTGGAAAGGTTCCTGGGCCGCGAGCGCTCCGAGTTGATTGGCAAAACCCTGATCGAGATCTTTCCGGCAGCCACCTCGTTGGGATTGCTGCTGCAAAAAGCCCTGCAAACCGGTCAATCGCTCCGGAGCCAGCGGGTTCCGGTCGCCACCAGCGGCAACGGCGGCTCGAGTGTACCGGTGGCGCTGCTTTCGGTCGACGTGCTGGAGTCGCGGGCCGCGGGCGCAACCAGCGCCCCTGCGGGAATTCTGGTGCGCCTACGCGATCCCGAGGCCACCAGGCAGATTAGCAAGCAGCTTCAGACCGCCGAACGGCTCTCGGCCATCAGCCGCATCACCGGCGGCGTAGCCCATGAAGTGAAAAACCCGCTGAACGCCATCCTCATGCACGTGGAACTGGCGCGCATGAAGCTGTCCAAGGGGGATCACGACCTCACGCCGCAGATGGACATCATCGGCAACGAGATCGTGCGCCTCGACCGTGTGGTGAAGACGTTCCTGGATTTCACCCGGCCCGTGGAATTACATCTTAGCGAGATGTCCCTCGAAGCGTTCGTGACTGACATCGCTGAGCTGGCGCGCCCGCTGGCGGAAACTGCCAGGATCAGGCTGCAGGTGGACCAACAGGCCGGCAACGCGCGGATCAGTGCGGATCTTGACCTGCTGAAGCAGGCTTTGCTCAACGTGGTGATGAACGCTATCGAAGCCATGCCCGATGGCGGCGAACTACGTTTAGAATCGTCGGTAGATGGCGAAACCGCTGAAATCCGGGTCAGCGATACCGGCTGCGGTATCCCGCCGGAGCTCAAGAGCAAGGTCTTCGGTCTATATTTCACCACCAAACAAAGCGGATCCGGAATCGGCCTGGCGATGACGTTCCGCATCGTACAGTTGCATGATGGTACAATCGATTTCATCAGCGAGCCGGGGAAAGGCGCCACGTTTACCATCCGCATCCCCACGGCGATATCTGCGAATTGAGTAGTCCGCATGCGCCCCGTCCTCAAGATAGCGATCGGCGTAACGGCCCTGGTGCTCTACGGGTGCGACTTCAACCTCAAGCAGGCGAAGACGCCTCCACCGCCGCAGCCCACGGCGGCGCGGGCAGAACCTCCACCGGCCCCTTCCGTACCGGCTGAGCCGCTCTCCACCCCGCAGACTCAGGTGAAGCTTCCGCAGCCGCAGCCCATTAATCCCGAAGCTGTCGTTACGCCGCCCATTACACCGGAACCTTCTCGGACGCGTCCCAAGAGGCCCCGCGCTGGTGTCCAAGCCACGGCACCTCCGCCCGCCAAGCCCGAGCCGGTTGAGACCGCGGAGGCACCGCAGGCCGAGGCCCCGCCACGCCGCATGGAGCCTGTGCTTCCCGAAGAGCTGCGGCGGCAGAAGAATGAAGAAATTTCGGCGCGCCTCAAGGAAGTGGAGCAGACGCTCATCCGCTTCACTCCGCAAACCGAGGCGCAGAAGCGCATCGTGGAGCAGATCAACAGCTTCAAGACTCAGGCGTACCAGGCCAAGGACGAGGGCGATATTCAGAAGGCGAGCGGCCTGGCGGAGCGCGCCCTGCTCCTGGTCCAGGACCTGACGCGTGCCCGCTAGCGAATTCGCCCTCCGGCGGCGGGCGCTCGAACGCCGCATGGCGGACGAGCGGCTGGATGCATTCGTCGTAAGCTTCTTACCCAACGTCCGGTATTTAACCGGCTTCACGGGAAGCAACGGCCTGCTGGTCATGCTTCCCGGCCGCGCCGTATTTCTTACCGATCCCCGTTATCGCATCCAAGCCGCGCAAGAGGTGGAGTGCCCGGTGCAAGTGGCACCCGGGGCGATGCTGCCGCGCGTTGCGGTTCTGTTGCGCCGCGCCGGGAGCCGGCGCATCGGGTTCGAAAGAACCCGCACGACCGTCGACGCTTTCGATACGCTCAGAGGTGCCCTGCCCATGCGCAGCTCGCTCGAACCAATATCCGGTTGGATCGAGCACCAGCGGATGATCAAATCCGAGCCGGAGATTGCCGCCATCCAGCGCTCCGTCGAGCTCAATTCGCGGGCGTTTGAGCAGGCGGCCCGGCATGTCCGGCCGGGGATGCGGGAATCGGAGCTGGCTGCGGAGCTGGATTACCGGTCGCGGCGCCTGGGAGCCGAAGCGCCGGCATTCGAGACCATCGTCGCCGCAGGCACGCGCACCGCCTTGCCGCACGCCCGGCCCACTGCGGCCAGGCTGCCCTCGAACGGCATGATCCTGGTGGATATGGGTGCGATGCTTGCCGGTTACGCTAGCGATATGACGCGCATGCTGTTTCTGGGCAGAGCGGCGCCGCACGCCAGGCGAATGTACGCCGCCGTGCTGGAAGCGCAGTTGGCCGCCATCGATGCCGTCCGGCCCGGCGTGAAGGCCCAGGCGGTGGATCGAGCCGCTCGGCGCATCCTGGCCCGGCACGACCTCGATCGCGCGTTCGTGCATTCCACCGGACACGGACTGGGCCTCGAAATCCATGAGCCGCCCCGCGTGGGCAAGAAAGAAAACACGCTGCTCGAACCAGGCATGGTGATCACCATTGAGCCAGGCGTGTACTTCGAGGACTACGGCGGCATCCGCATCGAGGACACAGTCGTGGTTACTGCCAACGGCTGCAACGTCCTCACGCCCACCTCCAAGGACCTGCACGCGATTTAAAACGGACAGCC
>JASHOO010000356.1 GCA_030041035.1 Bryobacteraceae bacterium
CACTCCTTCAGCAGCACCGAGTAGGATATTGACGCGCAGAGCGATTCCGCGCGGCGTGCTGCGGTGGCGGCTAATGGCCTGCAATTGTCTGCGTTCCGGGTCAGTAAGGTTGAGCTTGGACGCCGGTGGGAGCGGCATACCATCAGTATGCGCCCACCAATCATATTAGTAAAGACAATTAAGATACATGAGACTAGCCATGATTCTGGCCCGAACATCATCGGCGGTGGTGCCCAAGTTCGCGATGCTACCTCCGAAGCTGGTGAACTCATCGATTGGCGAGCCCTCATCGGCGCGCTGGATGGCAGCGTTTAACTTGTCGAATTCGGCGCTCATTTTGTCCCACGGTTCGCGCTCCAACGATGTGAAATCGCGACCTTCATTTTTGCTTTTTTCGATCAATCCTTTCATCGCGCCGGCTAAGCGGGCGCGCGCAACTCTTTCACTTTTGGCTCGCATATAATTGCAGCCCTCTTTCTTTTCTAGATTTTGTGTTGTGCTCGACCCGCCACGTACGGGTGACGTTCGCGCTCGCATTGCGGCTGCGCTAGCCTGGGCTGCTCACCTCATGGGTGGCAACGCTCGCGTTACTGTCTATCTCCGCCCGTCGGCAAAGACCGACTCGCTTCTTGTGGCGCGCCGCAGTGTCTCCACTGCTGGCGTCGACGTACACCTTGTACGTTTGCGCCACCCGCGACGCCTCCGCCGGCTCTCGCCGGGTGACCGTGCGTCGCTACCACTCATTGGAAATCGCTGAAACAAGGCGGCTGTCGGCTCCGGGCACTCCACGTAGGAGAAGGCGGGCACGATGTCAGGCACCAAAGTTCCTTGACTTCCTTCGGGCATCGGCAGTTATCAAATCCGCGTGCGGAATTCCTCTAGCCGATGACCGTCTCAAACGGTTCAGCATCACGATAACAAAAAAACGCGGATTTGCAAAATTGTTTTGCCAATTTTCGGGCCATAGACGGGCTGAAGTGCTTTTGGGGATGCTGAGATACCTCCCGGGGCTCGGCGATTCAACCTTCGAGCGCCAGTGCGTCCTGCGGGGCCTTACACGGGCTTTATTGACCCTATTGCCACCTGCCCGCGACCCCATCCCCATCATGCGTTCATCTACGTTCCACGTATGCACAAAGTGGTCTGCATCTCCGTAAACTCATGAAATCAGAGTACTTTGCGCTGATAGAGTGATATTATCACGCTTGCCCACGACCGGCGACGCCCAGGCGCTGTAACGCGCGCGTCACTCGCCCGCCTTCTTCGGGCAAGAATCCGCCGGCGCGGTAGGTGACCCATGCCCACGAGTGCAACAGTTCATCTTCGTGCTCACGAAACGCTCTCCGGCGCGCCTCATCGTCCCGGAATGCGGAGCGCTTGGGGAACGGGCCCACCATCAGCTCAAGCCATTGCGCAGAACTTAATTCACGTTGGCTCTGAAAGCCTCGGCGTCTCACTCGTCTCGGCATTTGGCATCCTCGATGCTTCGAACCCGCGCGGGCTGCGTCTGTTGTCGCTCGATGGCCTTCCGGCGTCCTATCTCAGACATGAGCTTTCCCGTGCGCCATAACAAATGCCACGGGTCGTCTTCTTCGGTGTTGGGTCTTGGAGCTTCAGCACCCTTCAAGACACGATTCAGGCGCGCATCCTCTCTCTCCAGTTCCGCGAGTGACATTTCCTCGACGGGCATCTCCGGCTTGCGTCGCTCGAAACCTCTGCGTCTTATTCGCGGCATAGGGGATCTAACGAGTGAAGGACTTGGCAGCTTGACCCGGCGCGATGACATCCAGGCCCAGCTGTCGGAAGGCGCGTAGCATGGCCATTTTTGCGTCTCTCTCCACAATCGTCGCGGGGTGCTGCTTCTTCTGCCCGAATCGGTCTGAAATTATCGGGCCTTCCTTGTCCACGATTTCGCGCGCGACGCGCTGCCGGTCGAAACACTCAAGGGCAGTTTCCAAAATCAGAAGCGCATCGGGCGTCTCAAAAATGAACTCCTCGGTGATTTTCTTCCACCACTTGCGCGCCGCCTCGCTCAGATGAGCCGGCGGCTTCGGTTTAACAGTCAAATTTTTCATAGGTTTGGGAAAGGCGCGTAACTATTGACCCGTCGAGCGGTCGCCGCGAAGGGGGGGGTCTGGCTTCGCGATAGGCCCCCTGGGGGCTCTTCGGACGCTTTTTCAAAGCAGCGGCGTAGCAGCGTTGTATCAATCGGCCCAGGCTGGCGTGCTGCGCGAAAGGAGACGCAGGGAGCCAGCTCCCGTGACCATCCCCACGAATGGTGCACGGCCCCATCATTGCCGCGCTCAGCGCCAGCAGGCGCGGCAAGCCCTTCATGCGACCCGCCGGGCGCGTCGTGGCGGGTTTTGGCCCACCGTCGCGGTGATGACGCAGTCGCCCAGTTTTCCGCCATCGATTCGTCTCGCGGCTTCCCGGGCAAGCGTGTGGTTCTCGAAACACGCGAAAGCGTACCTTTGGTTGCGGCCCTCGATGTCTCTGATGACCATTGATTGGAAGAACGGAACGCCAAACGAGGCGACCCACTTCTCGAAATCGCCATCGCTCAACGTGGTCGGCAATCCGGTCACGCAAACCGTCGGACTTCGCAGATCTGTTTTTTCATGGCTCATTTCTTTTTTTCGCGGTGGGTGTGGCGCTGCTGTTGGTCCTGTTTGGAGCGTGCGAGTTCGCAAATGAGAATGCGGTCTTCCAATGGCGCTTGATCGAAGCGTCGGATTATTTGGTCTGCTTGTTCATCGTCTTCGACGCTGATGACGCAACAGCCGCGGAACCCGCGAATGTAGTTGTATTGAAATCCTTCTTCGGTTAGCCACTGCTCGACTGTTTCGCGATTCACGGAGTCTGGCAAACCGCCCAAAAAAACTCCCAGGCTCATAGTTCGTTTCCACCTCCAGCTACGAGTGCCCACAGAGGCGCTGCCTTGCGCCAGGCTAGTGCGCTTCGCCTCTCGGCATGTCGACGCCTCAGTTCGCGCTTCCGGGCCCTCCACGCCAGCCACGTGCGCAGGCAAAGGCTACAAACGCATTCACCGGCGAGTGATGGCCGTGTCCGGCAGAGCCGGCAGGTTGCTGTGTTCGGTTCCATTCGCTTCTCCGTTCGCAAGAATTCCGCGCGCCCACGTGACCGCGAGCCCGTCTTCGCCCGGCTTCGCGTTTTGCAAAATCACCTCGGCCGCTCGGCGGTTTGCTTCGGCGTGCTGTGAGGGATCGCCGAACCTGCGACGGAATTTTTGGGCTTTGGTCATCGTTCAGTTTTTGCCGACATGCACGGCACGGCGCCTTCGGCCTCGACAGCACTCTGCCGCGCCTTCGCCTGTTCTTCCCAATAGGCTTTTGTTTCCGCCCGGTCTCGCGCCTCCTCGTCCCATCGATTCTCATACCCCTTGACACGCGCGTCCGCATCATCTCGTTCCTGCTGATAAAGCACCGCGAGTTCGCCTAGGCGATCCGCAGTAATCACCGCAGCTTGTTCCCGCAGAAACGCAAGCGCGACGCCCAGGTGGGCGGCCCACAGCTCGGTGACGGAATTGCCGTCGTCAATGACGACCATCCATTTGCCGCCGGTCTTGTTGTTCTCGCTCGGACCGTAAATCGCAACGCTGTATTGGTATCCGCGTCCTACCCGGAACGAAGGGAACAAACCTAGCCCAGCCTTGTAAAAGTCATCGTCCCAGCCGGTTTCTGGCCAAGCCACCACGTCAGGGACTTCGCGTATAATCGTTGCTCCGCTTGATGTCAGTTCGATCTCAAGTTGCATGTTTTTCTCCGATCTCTCTGCTCTCCTTTCCCGTTCACAATCCCATCGCCGCTAGCTTGGCGCTGGCTGCGTCTGGTTTAACACTTTTCGATTGAACGGTTTTAGATCTGAGTGGCGGGCGCGGGAGCGTCGCTAACTTCGCTCTCAGCTCAGCCTCCAGAATTTCGTTCTCTTGCTGCGTCCGGCGTGGCGCTGCAGCTATCGCGTCCCGTAATTCCAATTCCGTTTTTGTCACCTTGGGCTCCATCTTTGGCGTGATCACTTCCAGAGTTCGATAGAATTCCTCTGCCGGTTGGCTCCAGTCCTTGACTATCGAGAACAATGCGGCGACCGGACCGCGTTTCCAATTTTGCGGATTGTTTTGCTGTACTCGATCCAGGAATGCGGCTGGTGTGATGCCTTTGAGTTCGAGTCTTTCGCGCAGTTTGCGTTCTTCGTTCAGCGTGATCGCTGGCGCCAGGCTGAGCAGTTCCTTCCAGGGATCAGGCTTTGCGCCTTGGTGGGATGGGTCTTGGTTTTGGGGTTGGTTTTCATCATCATCAGGTTTTTCAGAAACGGGGCTCCGTGGTTCCCCTTTGGCAGGCGGTTCAGTTTCAGCTACTACTGAACCTTGCAGGAAGGCTGAGGTCTTACTTCTTTTCTGATGATGATTTTCTACTACTTCTTTTCTATCGGCAGTTTTCTTCCGGTCTTGGGCGGCAGTTTTCTTCCGGTCTAGAGTGGCAGTTTTCTTCCGGTCTGAACCTTTTGAGACTGGCAGTTTTCTGCCACTCTGGAGGGTTGAGACTGGCAGTTTTCTTCCGGTCTTGGGTTGGTCATAGATGCTGAAGTAGCAACAAGTGCGACCTCGCCGCCAATCGATCCAGCCAGCAAGTCGCAACTCTTCGAGCACCGTGCGTAATTGACGGTCACACAAGCACACCTCAGCCGCCAGAGTTTCTTGATGGGGGTTGCACTGCCCATCCTTGCCGGCATAAAGTTTCAAGCGACCGTAAACCAGTTTCGCCGCGTGGCTGATGGAGGGATCGCGAAAAACCTGGTACGGAATGGTGATAAATTCCGGGCTCCAGTTGCTTTCCTTGGCCTCGCTGCGGCCGTCGTGTATACTACCCATGAGATTTCCTTTTCAGAAAAATAAAAAGGCCCGCGCGGGTTGTCGCCCGGCGGGCCTTCTTTTTGCTTTTTGGGCTGAATCAGTCCAGAATCAGACCGGACTAAGTGGCAAGTAAGTCGTAAGTGATTGATTTGGTGGTGGGCCCGACAGAACTCGAATCTGTGACCTCTACCGTGTCAAGGTAGCGCTCTAACCAACTGAGCTACGGGCCCGAATGGGCAAGTTCGTCAATTATAACATGCGGGTTTTGTTCCTCCCCCCTCTTCTGCGTTGTGATAGAAAGATCAGATGCCTTTTGATTTCAATGGAAAAGTGGCGGTGGTTACGGGCGGTGCCAACGGGATCGGCCTGGCGGCGGCTCGTGCGATTGCCGCTGGAGGTGGGAAGGTCTGGATTTTCGATTTGGAGCGCGAACGCCCCGACGAAGTAGCGAGTTCGCTCGGCGGCCACGGCTGCCACGTGGATGTGACGGACCGTTCGTCGCTTGATGCCGGGTTCGAGCGCGTGGGTACGCCGGATATTGTCGTGGCCAACGCCGGAATGGCGGTCTGGGCGCCGCTGGATGAGACGCCGGCCGATGCCTGGAACCGGACCATTGCGCTGAATTTGGGTGGCGTGTTTCACACTGTGCAGGCGGCCTCTCTGCGCATGAAGCCCCGGCGGCGCGGAGCTATTGTCATCACAGCCTCGACGAATTCGTACGACGGCGAGGCCACGCTCACCGCATACAACGCCAGCAAAGCCGGCATGCTGGGAATTCTGCACACGGCGGCCAACGAACTGGGCCCCTGGCAGATTCGGATCAATGCGGTTTGCCCGGGATTGATACGAACGCGGCTCACGGAATCATTTTTCGTCGATCCGCCCGTGATCAAGGAATATTTCCGCGATATTCCGCTGGGGCGCGGCGGACGGCCGGAAGAAGTCGGCAACACGATTGCATTCCTGGCGTCGGATCTGGCATCGTTCATCACCGGTGCCACGATATTTGTGGACGGCGGGCAAATGGCAGCCAAATTCGGGACGTGGACCGAAGCAACGGCGGACTTCGAAGTGGATCACTGGAAGCTGCGATAGGGGCTACGGCTCCGTAATGGCCAGGATGGTTGCCGGGGCGTTGCCTTCCAGCCGGTTGTTCACGAACAGAAACGCGGTCATTTGCTTGTCCTGCGCGACGCCGATCATGTCGCGCAGCGACGCACGCACCTGCGGATTGGGGTCCTTGATCTCGGTGTACGG
>JASHOO010000357.1 GCA_030041035.1 Bryobacteraceae bacterium
CGGATTCGAGCTTGAACGCGGCATCGCGGGACGATTCGATCGCGGTGCGGTAATACAGCAGATCGCGGTCTTCACGTCCGTGCACAAACAGGACAGGCAGCGGGTCGGAACGTTCCACGGAGAAGTAATAATGATCGTCAGCGGCGAAACCGTCGCTGGAATCGATGCGGACTTCACCCCGGTTCATCCCGTAAGGAGCGTCGAGCCCGGTGAAATCAACGGTGGCACGGCCGTCGGCCGGAACGTCCGCCGTCTTCGATTCCATTTCGCGGCCGTTGAGCGCGAGAGACGCCCGGCGCTTTCCGGCGGCCCCGCCCGTTGACAGGATCGTGGCCTGGATGTGCACTTTCTTGGTGTCGTAGATTCGCGCCGGCGCGGTCACGCTTTCTACCGCGAAATTGCGCACCGAAGTTTGCACGACGGGATGCAGAATCAGCGTGACGTTATCGCCGAGCGCGGCATCGGCGAAGCTGGGCGGCATGGAAGTCTGCTGCATGTCGGAAAACAGATGGCCTTCGACCGGCATGTGGGAGGACAACGCCAGCGAGCGCAGCGCATGCGCCAGTTCCGCGTAGGAACTGTGATCGTCGGACGGTGGAATGGCGCGAATCTGGGCGCGCAGGCCGGACACATCGGTTGACGGTTCTCCCATCAGATGCGCCTGCGAACCGAAGGCCAGCACCAGGCCGCGGTCCTCGGGGTGCAGTTTCGAAAGGGCAGCGGCCGCCTGCGACTTCGCCTCTTCCAATCGATCCCCCTGGCGCATGCTGAAGGAATTGTCCAAGGCCAGGACCAGCAGCTTGCCGCCGCGCGCCGACGCCACGGTGGCGGAATTGATGAAGGGCCGCGCGAAAGCAAAAGCCAGCAGAGCGATCAGAGCCGTGCGCAGCGCAAATAGCAGCAGATAACGCAGGCGGCGATGCTTGATGGAGCTCTGCGTCCGCCGCTCGAAGAACATGAGCGAGCTGAAGGGCAGAGGAGTGGTCTTGTGCTGTTTGAGCAGGTGCAGCCAGATGGGCAGCCCCACCGCCGCCAGACCCGCGAGAAACCAGGGTGCCAGGAAACCCACTACATCCTCCCTTGCCGCACGGCCAGATACTCGCGCAGGCCTTCATCGAGCGGCCGTCCGGTGTTCATCAGGAAATAATCGAAGCCAGCGGCGCGAGAGCGAGTCTGCAATGTCTCGATGTGTGCGTCGATCTTGCGGCGGTATTCGTCCTTGACGTATTCAGGCGACACTTCGATGCTGTCTTTGGTCTCGACGTCAATGAGCAGCGCAGGCTCCCGCAAACGGGGCGCGATCTCCTGCGGATCGAGGACGTGAAACAAAATGATGTCGTTGCCGCGAAAACGCAATGGCTCGATGGTCTTGATGATGGTCTCGGGCTGCTCGTAGAAGTCCGAAAGAACGACTACCAATCCGCGCCGCTTGAGAAAGTTCTGAAAATGGGCGAAGGGCTTGGCGAAGTCCGTGCGCGTGCCGGGCTGGGCCTTCTCAATGGCGTGCAGCAGCCGGAACAACTGGCCCTGGCGCGTGGAAGGCACCACGTAGTTGGCCACGTCTTCATCGAAAATAATGAGACCGGCGGCGTCGCGCTGCTCGTGCGCGAGATAACATAGCGAGGCCGCGACAAAGCGCGCGTAATCGAGCTTGTTGACCGTTGAAGAACCGTAGGCCATGGAAGCGCTGGTATCGAGCAGAATCAGCACCTGCGTGTTGGTTTCGCCGCGATACCGTTTCAGGTAGCAGCGGTCGGTGCGCGCAAAAACGTTCCAATCGACGTGGCGCAGGTCGTCGCCGGGCGTGTAGGCGCGATACTCGGCGAATTCCTGGCTGAAGCCGAAGTCGGGCGAGCGATGCAGGCCCGAGACGAAACCATCCACCACGGTCTTGGCGACCAGGTCTAGCCCGGAGAGGCCGGCGAGCGTGGCGGGATCAAGAAAACGCTGGAGCATTAAACTACATCCTTACCGCAGAGGCGCAGAGATGCTGAGGAATCCGAGAAACGGTTCACGATGCGCTTGAGGCCTTGCTTCAGAACGGGCACGTTAAAGTTAATGAGAAGACCAACTGACTTTTCCGCTAGCTTGAGATAAGTCAGAAGTTGAGCCTCATGGATCGGAGAAAGGCTCTCGACGGCCTTGATTTCAACAATGACGAGATCATCGACAAGCAGGTCCATGCGATACCCGCAGTCGAGCGTGACGCCTTTGTAGCGGACCGGAAGCGCAACCTGGCGCAGAAATCGAATTCCTCCCTGCGCCAACTCGTAGCACAGACACTCTTCGTACGCCGACTCCAGTAATCCAGGACCGAGGGCACGATGAACCTCAATCGCGAAACCGATTACAAGTTTCGTGATCTGATTCTCACTCTGAGCCTCTGCGTCTCTGCGGTGCATTCTTACTCTCTCGGGGCCGGCTTCCAATCCAGGAGCTGTTGCAGGATATCATCCTGGCGCAGGCGGTCGGATTCGGCGTGGAAATTCAGCAGAATGCGATGGCGCAAAATGGGTGTATAGAGCGCGCGGATATCCTCGTAAGAAACGTGATAGCGGCCTTTCATGAGGGCGCGGGCTTTTCCGGCGAGCACCAGGAATTGCGCGGCGCGCACGCTGGCGCCGTAGTTCACATACTTTTGGACGAAGTCAGGAGCGGATTCATCCCGCGGCCGCGTGACGCGTACCAGATCGACGGCGTATTGCGCGACCGATTCGCCGATAGGTACCATGCGCACCAACTGCTGAAATTCCAGGATCTCGCCGGCGTTGGTCACGGCGTCAGCCTGCGCGATGTGAGTCGTGGTCGTGAGATCGATCACCTTCATTTCTTCCTGCGAAGTCAGATAATCGAGAACGGTGTTGAACAGAAAGCGGTCGAGCTGTGCTTCCGGCAGCGGATACGTGCCTTCCAGCTCGATGGGGTTCTGCGTAGCCAGGACGAAAAACGGCGCGGGCAGTTTATAGTTGTTGCCGCGTACGGTGCAGGCGAGCTCCTGCATGGCCTCCAGCAGCGCCGATTGCGTTTTGGGCGGCGTGCGGTTGATTTCGTCGGCCAGCAGGATATTGGCAAAGATCGGACCTCTGACGAACGTCCAGGTGCGATGGCCGGTGGTAGAGTCCTCTTCGATGATGTCGGTTCCGGTGATGTCGGAAGGCATCAGGTCAGGCGTGAACTGGATGCGCTTGAACATCAGGCCGAGGGTTTGCGCCAGCGTGCGGACCAGCAGTGTTTTGGCTGTGCCCGGCAGCCCGGTGATTAAGCAGTGGCCGCCCACAAATAGGCCGATCATGATCTGCTCGAGCACTTCTTCCTGCCCGACGATTACGCGGCGGACCTGACGGACAATTTCCGCGTCCACTTCGCGGAACCGGGTGATGCGAACTTTCAATTCTTCGGATTGCAACTGGGACACAGCTGAAGTCGACATGAGATCTCTACTTTCCTTGTTCGGATTGTGATAGCTCGAGAAGCATTTGTTGCGCCGGCCGGTAACCGGGCGCGGTTTCGAGTGCCAGCAAAACCTGGTCGCGGGCTTCGTCAGTGCGATTGGCACGGCGGAGCGCTTTGGCCAGATTGAAGTGTGCGGCGGCCGGATCCACCGGTTTCCAGGCGAGCACGGCCTGGTACTCGCGGATAGCGCCCTCGATATTATTCTGGGCAAACCAAAGATCGCCGAGGCGCCGGTGCAGGTCTACATCCACCGGATCGATGTAGTTCAGGCGGTTGAGCGTAGCTGCGGCGTCCGCGGGCCTGCCCGCTTCTACTTCCAGTTCTGCGAGCTTCTTCAGTGTTTCCGGGCTGCGCCCGCCGATTCTGGCGTAGTGCTCCAGTTCCTCGATGGCGTCCGGTTTGTCGTCCAACGCCAAAAAGGCGTTGGCGCGGAGTTCGTACAGGCTACCGGCCTCGACGTAATCCGGGTAGATTTTGCTAATCGTTTCGCTCTTCCGGATCACCTCGTCGTTTTCACCGGCCCGGGCCAGCGTGGTCACTTCCTTCATTCCCTTTTTCCACTCGTCGAAACCATCCACCACGGTTTTGGTTTCGGCATCGAGCGCCGCCAGGAACTTTCCGTCAAACTCCTCGGGCCGCATGCCCAATTCTTTTTCGATCACCTGTGGCGTGGTGGCGTTGGCGCCGAAATCGTGCATCATGGCGAGAAGTTTGTCATAGCCCCACTGGCGCGCGATAAATCCGCAGATGCGTCCGGCCTGGAAATACGAGACCACCACCTGTGTCGGGTAAGTGGGATGCACGAAACCGCGGTCCAATTCCGCCACGGGCAGCAGCTTCTTTTGCCGGATGGCTTCCACCACGTGCGGATCCAGGCGGTCACCCCAATCGGGAGAAACGGCCGTCTCCTCGTAGACCGCCAGGCCCTCCGTGAACCAGCGCGGAACCCGATGATGCGTAGCGGCGAGCACGTAGACGTGGCTGAACTCATGCCACATCGTACTGGCCCAGTGAAAGTCGCCGGGCCGCCGCCCGGAAGGGCTGTCCATCGCCACCACGTAGCCGAATGTCACACCCAGCGCGCCCAGCCCCGGCATCCCCAAGGTGCGCACGGCGAAGTCTTCGTGATCCGGATACACCTCCAACTGCACCGGCCGGTCGAGTTTGAAGCCGTACTTTTTCTCGTACGTGGCAAGTGCCCTCTTCATTTCGGCTTCGAAGTAGGGCCGAAGGAGTTCGGCCTCCTTCTTGTGCAGCTTCAGAATCGTCGTATCGGTCCGATAGGTCACGAAATTCTTGTAGCTGTCGAGCAGCGTCAGGGTGTTCTTCGTGGCATCGTCCTGGTAGCCGTTCCGCCAGCACTCTTCGAGCTCGCTTCGCGCCTCCTGTTCGTATCCCAGGCGCATCAGATTGATGCCGAGCTGCGAGTGGGCGGTCCAGAGATCGGGCTGGATGGCTACGGCCTTGCGGTAATACGCGATGCCTTCTTCGTAGCGGCGGTTGATGACGAAGAAGTGGCCGGCAAGCTCGTAGGCGTGGCCGTAATGCGGATCCTCTGCCAGGATGCGGCCGATCCAGGGAGTGTCGGTTTTGTCGCCGAGCCAGTCGACGGAAGCGTGGATGGCCATGGCGTCGAGCGCGCTGGGCGAAATCTTGAGAGCCTGGTTGGCTTCCTCGACCGCTCGGTCCGAATCACTATCCTCCAGCGCCAGACGCGCCAGCAGGACACGCGCCTCCACCAGCTTGGGGTCGGCAGCCAAGGCCTGTTCGGCAAGCTCGACGGCTCTGCCCTCGAAATCGTCCGCCGCCACCAGCGCCAGCCCCAAAAGCGCGCCCGGATGATCCTTCTTGATTGCCAGCGCCTCCTGGAACAGTTGTGCCGCGTCGTTGGGCTGGAAGTGATCCAGGAACAGGCGGCCCCAGCGTACTCGATAGTCGGGATTGTCCGGATGTGTTTTGACCAACTCGCGAAAAACCGCATTTGCGCCCTGGTAATCGTGCGCTTTCCAAAGCGCCTCCGCGCGTTCGAGCGTCTGCCCGTGGAGCGCGGCCAGGCAAATCACGGCGGCGCAGAGGCCTTTCATTGATCCAGCTCCTGTTGCGTCTTGGCCAGGTCGAGCAGCAGCGCCGTGAGTTTTTTCTTATACTCGTCAGGCCCCAGGGCCGCCTTGTTGTACTTCAGCAGATCGATCTCCTGTTCGATCTGGTCCCTTTTCTCGAGAAGCTTCTTTTTTGCCGGATTGTTGGCCAGCGTATTCGAAACGCCTATACGAATCAGCGGGAACGCAGCCGCGCGCAGCCCTTCTCGATTGTCTGCCGAAGGATCGCGGACGCCTTCCCCCTTACCCGTATCTTCGAGTATTGGATGCTCGGTGGCCAGGCGTTTCTGCTCGTCAAAATACTCCGCGGTTTTCTGCTGCGCGTAGTGAAAGGCCTCCAGCGCCGAAATGGTTTCGTTCTTGTCCGTGTCGGCAGCTGGATCGCGCAGCGCCTCCACCCAGAACCGAGGGAACACAGTGGCGTTGCGCTCGCTGCCGGTCTTGGTGGCCGTGATCACGATCCGATTCTCCTTGCGCAGCGCGGTGATCGCGCCGCCGCTGGCGCTGGTCATGTCGACCACAAGCTGGCGCGCGCAGGGCACGCGATCGAGAAGAGCAGCAAGCTCCGTGCCGGAAAGGTCCGGACCGGGAAGATTGATCTTGTAATCGAACCCGTCAAAGCTGCCATGGCCGATGAGCATCACAACCAGTGCATCGTCGGGCTTGGCTTCGTGCGCTATCGTTTGCAGTGCCGTACGGACGTTGGCACGCGTCGCTGCCGGCCCCTTCAGTGTTTCGATTTGAGCGTCGCCGCCCGAGGATTTCAAAATCGCTTCGATCTCGCCGGCCCACATGGAAAAGCGCTGTTCGTATTCCGGCTCGCCGCCGAGTCCGGCCACCGTGACATAGAACGTCGTGGCGCGGGCACAACACGTCACCAGCATCAGCAGCGCGGCAAGCTTCATACCACACCCCATTTCCGCCGCATCAGCCACTCAGACGCACGAAGCAGCAGTGCCACCAGAAAAACAACGGGCATGTCCCACAGATCTTTTGTCTCGCGCGTGGTAATGCCGGCCTCGGAGTAGGAGATGTCCTCGGCCAGACGCGACGCGCGATTCGCCGGGTAATAGTGTCCGCCGGTTTGATCGGCGAGTTTCTCCAGCAGCTCGCGGTTCTGCGTCACGCGAAAGTTCTCGGCCACGCCGTCCTCGCGTCGGAAAACCAGAATGTCGCGGCCAACCTCCTGCGAGCCCTGCCGCGCCACCACTTCCGCCATGTACGATCCGGCTTTATCGGCGCTCCACTCGCCTGTGTAAACACCTGGATCCATTGCTTGGGGCGTGAGCGCCAGGGTGGCTGCCGCTCCACCTGGTCCGGCGATGTGCACTTCGATGGTCGCGTTCGTCACGGGCCGGAATCCCTTGTCGCGAACTTCGACGCGCAGCGGCAAACGGCCCTCGTCTTCCAGGATAGGCCGCGGCGTCGAGACCATCACTTGTCCGGGCGTCTCCGCCACCAGCCAGCGCAGCAACTGCTGCCAGAACATGTCGTGAGTCTTATCACCCAGCGGCAGCAGCATCTGCCAGCGCCAGCTTCCGCCCGTGGCGAACACGGCGGTGCGCCCGCGCCCGTAATTTTGGGTCACCAGCAGCGGCTGCACGTGGTTCGTCGGCGTCTTCAGCTCCAGCAGCATAAGAGCTCCGGGCTTGGGATCACCCACCTGCTGATAGTCCGCGAGCGGCGGCATTCGCTTAGGATTCTTCCAGTGGTCAGTATTCCGGTCCGGATCGTCATCCAGCCGGCAGATCACGCTTTCGCGCCCCTCAGGCGTCAACACGGCGTATGCGGGATCGCGATGGAAGGTGTCTTTGGCATCGGGAATGCGCACCGGCACGAGATCGGCGAGCGACGAATGCGCCCAGCCGCCGTCCCCCAACGCCGCGCGGCCGCCCAGAAACAGGATGCCGCCGCCGCGCCGGTCGGCGAAATCCCGGATCAACGCCTGCTGTTGCGGCGTAAAGTAGCCCAGTTCGGAGTTGCCGAGAATCAGGCCGTCGAAAGAAAACAAATCCTCGGCTTTTGATGGAAAGCCGTCTTCCAGCCGTTTCCGGTCCTCGTCATCCACCGGTTGGGATAAGTTTTTGTTCTGTGTGGTGCGCACCATCGAGCTCATTTGCAGGCTGCGATCGTCTTCCACAGCACGGCGGATGAACTTGTATTCCCAGCGCGGCTCGCCCTCGAAATAAAGGATGCGCGCTTTCGACGGAATCACATTCACCAGCCGGATCAGTTGGTTATTGCGCAGATTCTCCTCGCCCGGAAGCGGCTCGATCGAGAACTGAAACGTCTGCGGCCCTGCCAAACCGGCGTTGAAAACCACTCTTTCGGTTTGCGGTACTCCTTCCGATTTCAGATTGATCTCCCGGGAAGCAAGCAGGCGATCGCCTTTGCGCACCACCAGCCGCGCCTTGTCGCGCGTGTATCCGAACTGCTTGTAGGTAACCGTCGCGCTCAGCCGGGAGTCCGCCAGCGCGCGCGCCGGCACGGCGACGTCCGAAATCTCCACATCATGCGAGAGTTTTTCACGCCCGAAGCCGATGGTATGGACCGGGACGCGCGAACGGCGAATCTGCGCGATCGTATCGAAACCGATGCCGCCTGAGTTGTCCGATCCGTCGCTCAGCAGCACGATCGCGCCTAAAGGCAGCGTCGAGGCCTCCGCCAGCGCCTGCTCGAGACTGGCGCCGATGCGCGTCGAAGGCTCGGCTCCGCTCAACTGATCGGGGTTCTGGATGCGCTCCAGGTTGCCGCCAAACCGGTACAGCCGCACCTGGAACCGCTTTTCGAGATCCCCGAGCAATCCGCCGGCGAGTACCTTCTTCACCTCGGCCAGGCGTGTGCTGCCGTTCTCCGGCGCGCTCATGCTGCGGGAATCGTCGATCATTACCGCCACCACATTCTGCTGGGGCCGCAGCGTGGCGATGCTGATCGCCGGGTGCCACAAAAGGAACAACACCAGGGCGACCAGCGCGGTCTCGAGCATCCAGACCAAAACCGGCCGTACTCCCGAGAGCAAACCGCGATGGCGGAACACGTGCCAGGCGAGCCCGACCGACGCCACCACGACCGCAACCGCCAGCAGCCAGACGGGCCACGGAGCCAGAAGCACAAATTGCCCACGGGAAAAAACCGCCGTCGGATACTTGAACAGAAACTCGAACATCGAAATGGAAACCTGGGGCCGCGGGGCTACCCGAGCACTACTCCTTGTGCAGACGTACGCCCGGCGGGCTTGGTAACGCCGTCCATCCCGTAAGTTTCCGGTTGCCGGTCAGAAAGGTCGCAATAGGTCCACTGGCGATCGGGAATCAGCGCGGAGTGGAGGAGCATGGGAAGCCGCCCTCGTCTGCCTCCCAGAATATCATGCAGTCACCAGGGCTTTGAGATTGCGCCCGCAGATCATGCTCGCGGCGTGCTTGTTCCCGCCCGGACCCGGCCAGTGCGTTTCCAGACTGATGTAACCCCTGTAGCCGTCCGCCACCAGCGCTGCAATCTGCCCCTTCCAGTCGATGCCGCACTCGCCCAGCGGCCCGAATGTCGGCTGGTGATCTCGCACAAAACAATCCTTGGCATGAACGTGAACGATGCGCTGCGGCGCCAGACGCCCGTAGCCTTCCGGGAACGGGTTCTCGCCCGAAACCAGCGCGTTGCAAGGGTCCCACACTACCTGGAGATTGGGGTGATCGATGGCGGCCAGCACGCGCGCAGTCTCGAGGCCGGTCGCAATATTGCACGCGTGCTCGTTTTCGAGACCGATGATCAGGTCGTGCCCGGCGGCTCTTTCGGCCAGCGCCCGCAGCGCGCCCACCACGCGGTCGAAGCATGCTTCCGGCTTGACCGTGCGCCAGTAGGAAAAAACCCGCACGATCCGCGCTCCCATGCGTTTGGCGATTTCGAACGCGCGATCCGTCAGCCGCGGCTGGTCTTCGAAGGTATGTCGGGACGCGAAAATATCCTGCTGAAATCTGGAATCGATCTCCGGGGCATCGGGCAGTACGCACTTGAGCAGCGGCGAGGCGATCGAGATGATCTTCATCCCGCGCTCGGTCACGATCGCCTTGCCCCGATCCAACTCCTCATCCGTCAGGTCGATGATGTTCTTGCCGAACACCATGCGCAGCTCGGCGGCGGTCATACCCACTTCGCTCATAGAACGGACAGCGGCGGAAATGTCCGCAGAAAACTCGTCGGTGATCGCGGCGATGGGGAAAAGCTGCGGCATGAGTTCGTATTTTAGCGCTCGGCGCCGTCGATCCGGCTATAGCTTCATCCGCTCCAGCTTGCGGTACAGCGTCTTGCGTTCGATGCCCAGAATTTGAGCGGCGCGGCTCTTGTTTCCGCCGGTTGCCGCCAGCACGCGGCGGATCTGCTCGGTTTCGGCTTCGGCCAGCGTTTCCGACGGCCGTTCGCGCGCGTCCATGCTCTCGAGTGCGTCCCGCACCGCCTCGTCATCGATCCGGCTGCCCTGCACCAGAATCACCAGCCGCTCGATCAGGTGCTGCAACTGCCGCACATTGCCGGGCCAGCCGCACTCCTCCATAGCCCTGACCGCTGATTCCATCAGCTTTACCTCGCGGCCGTAGCGCTCGTTGTACTTGTTGACATAGAACCGTGCCAGCAGTGGAATGTCGCCACGCCGGTCGCGCAGCGGCGGAATGGTGATCCGCACCACGTTGATGCGGAACCAAAGATCCTCCCGGAATTTGCCCTCATCCACCATTTTTTGCAACGTACGGTTCGTCGCCGCGATCACCCGCACATCCACAGGCTTCGACCGCGAAGCGCCCACCGGCCGCACCTCGCGCTCCTGAAGAAACCTCAGCAGCTTCACCTGAATGCCCAGTTCGATGTCGCCGATCTCGTCCAGGAATACCGTGCCGCGGTGCGCCGATTCCAGCACGCCCACCCGGTCGCGATCCGCTCCGGTGTAGGAACCTTTCAGCGCCCCGAATAGCTCGCTTTCAAGCAGCGTCGG
>JASHOO010000358.1 GCA_030041035.1 Bryobacteraceae bacterium
ATCCAAAACCTTCGAATATGTATATGCGACTAACGCCTGCACACCGTGAGAGAATCTCTTGGTAAGCTTACCTTCGAGCGCATTGTAGTTTGAGTTGGCGTCAAACGTGTCATACAGAAAAATGTTAAAGTCAGGCCACGGCCGTCTGGACTGTAGCGGAGTAATACCAGGCACTGCCTGATTACCCCATTGATGCGCATTATCCATGTGGTCGCCTTCATTTCCTACATACCCAGCCTCCAATGCCCAGTCCTGCGCCAACTGAGACTGAACACTGAAGCTCCATTCGTACACCGTCGGCGTATGGTAGAAGGGTGGGGGCATCAACTGTGACCGCAACTGCGAAAGAGGCGGTGACGCGGCATTGGCAAACATCGTCTCCGTAGTGGTAGGTGCACCATTCGTCAGCGGTGGTGGTCCGAAGGATGTATTATACATGGGGGTTTGAGTAAAAACGGGATTGTTATTCACATACGAACTGATCAGGTTAGTAATAGGTAAGTCGTTAAACAGGCCGGCTCCGGTATGAATGATAACCTTATTGGAATTTGTGGGCCGCCACGAAATTCCAAATCGCGGGTCAAAGTTCCCGTAGCCGGGGCCGTAACTGAGTTCGCTGAGTTTGTTGCCCGTCAGCCCTAGCTGTGTCCTCATTGCTGAACTCATAATCAGGCATGTCCCTTCAGCGTTCAAGAACAATGGGTTCGAGCAAAGCGCATCATTTTGAGCGGCCGGCAGCGGAGTCACCAACAAAGCATCGCCTGGCTGAAAGTCATTGGCCAGAGGATAAATGGTCGCGAGCTTGTTGTTCTGATCGTGGATTTGCTTACGATACTCCCATCGCAGACCGGCCTCAATACTCAACCGTGAGTTCACTTTGATGTTGTCCTGGACGAACAAACTAAACCAGCCCCCACCTTCTAATTCGTTGATGAACGGATTTTTCGTAAAGAACCCGCTGGCGGGATAGCCTAGCTCCATATCCGCTAAGTCAGAAACGCCACTTACATTGGGTATCTCGCCGAATAATGACGAGTACTGACCGTTATACGTGATCTGCCCGTTGACTTGCAGAGGATCTTCCACTCCCGGCGTTTGCCATAAATTGAAGTCTCCGCCCATGGTGATCGTATGCTTCCCCATGATCTTGGTAACGGTATCCTCAAATTTTTCGATGCGATCATTGAGGATATCCGGAAAGTAACCGCCGTCTCCCGGGCCCGCAAAATTGCTGAAGATAAACTGTGGGTACGATTCTGCCTGCGGCGTAGGAGCCTGGAGGTTCTGGATACCGAAGCTGGCGAGAAGCCCTGGTTGGCGAGGGCATCCTTCGCAATCAAGATCCAGATAATCCCGCTGATAACCAATCCGTAAGTCGTTAATGAGGCTCGGACTGAACATCCGCGTCCATCCCCCCACAACGTTCTGACCGCGAAAGTGCTGGTAGTCATTGAACGGGTCGAAGGCGCCCGGGAAAAGTTGATCCGTGTTGCCAAATAAGTAGCGGCCAAAGAGCCGGTCCTTTTCCGACAGGTCCTCATCTACTCGTGCGTCAAATTGATCGTCCGGACGCCGCAGCGGCGAGTTGTTGACATAGTTCGGATTCCCAACCCGGTTCGGTTGAGGAAAAAGAGCCAGAACCTTCTGCGCCACAGGATCTATATTCGTAATGATGTTGCCGGCAACCGGTGTCCCCACCAGAATCGTGGAGGTCCCCGCGCTCGGATTCGCCGGGTTGGCTGGACACGTGAATAGCCGTTCGGTGCCCGGGTAGAACAACTGCCCGGTGTCGAAATTCATATTGCTGGGCGCAGCCGAGCCGCTCGAGGCGCATAGATTCGCGGATTGCCCCGTTAGGAATGAGCTGAAATTCCCCGCCCTCTCCGCCGCCGTGGGAACCAGGCTGCCGATGCTCTGGCCCTGAATCTGGCGCAGTCCTTCATAGCTCCCGAAGAAAAACGTTTTATTTTTTCTGATCGGGCCGCCAACCGCGCCTCCAAACTGATTCCGGATGAATTCCGGCTTGTCGGTCGCGAAAAAGTTGCGCGCATCCATGTCGCGATTGCGCAATAGCTCCCACGCCGAGCCATGGAAACCGTTGGTGCCCGATTCAGTGATCAGATTCATCGTCGTGCCGGAGGCGATTCCGTACGCCGCGTCGTAGGTGTTATTTTCTATCTTGAATTCCTTCACCATTTCCGGAATCGGCTGTAGCGCGAACCCGCCATTGTTCAAGGCTCGTGAAATCATGCCGTCGATCAGAATCAGATTGGCGGAAGAACGGCCGCCCGAACCGCTATAGCTGTTGTCGTTGAAACCCGACCCGTTTCCGGTTGCCGACGTCAGCGACCGGTTCGTCGTGTCGACCGTGCCCGGCACCACCAGCGCCAGTGCACCGGTTCGGCGCAGGTTGAGAGGCAAATCCACGATGGGCAACTCGTCGACGACCGTCCCCATGCTGGCGCTGGTACTGTCTACCAAAGGCGCCAGCGCTTCCACGTTTACCGACTGCGTCACCTGCCCGACTTGCAAAACCACATCCAAGCTGGCCCTTTGGTCCACATTCAAAGAGATCCCGGACATGACGGCTGTCGTGAAGCCCGCCTTTTCCACCGAAAGCGAGTATGTTCCCGGCGCCAGAGTCGGAAAGACGTAGTCCCCGGACACCCCCGACGTGGTCCGGGTCGCTACTCCCGTGCTGGTGTTCGTGGCCGTCAACGTGGCTTCGGGTACCACGCCGCCCGCCGGATCTTTCACCGTACCAGACAGCCTCGCCGTCACTTCTTGTGTCCGTGCCGGCCAGACGGAAACAAGCGCCATTAACGCCAGCACACCGCAGCCTTGCCGAAACGTGCAACCCTTAGATGTCATGACGTGATCTCCTCGCTCGAAGGCTCTCGCGTGGCGCCCCGATCCCCTTGGATTAGCGATCATGCTAGGGCAGCCGGGTGCCGTTGTCAACCAAATTTAAAGCTGGGCTCGACAAATTTGTCTAATAGGCTGAACCGACCGTCACTGGGAACGCTTTTCCGTCCCATGCCTGCCGTGAGGCGGCGTCCGCCGGCGGGATGAAGCCCAGAGCTTGGGAAATATCGGAGGCGGTCTGTCGAACCAGTGGGCCGAAGTAGCTGAATTCGTCGCTGGTGATCTGCGCCGTCGTCCCCGCCACACTAATAGCGGCGATGGCTCGGCCCGAGTGGTCGAATACCGGAGCCCCGACGCATCGGCAACCGATTTCCCCCTCCTCGTCCTCCACCGCGTAGCCCGCTTGTCTGATTTGAATCATTTGCTGCTTCAGCTTGCGGACTGAGATGATCGTGTTTTCGTTGCTGCGGGTCAGACCTCGTTCCCGGACCAGTCGTAGAAACTCGCCGTCCGGCAGATAAGCTAGAAGACACTTGCCCACCGCCGAGCTGTGCAATTCCATCCGCTTTCCCACCCAGGTGGCCAATCGCACCAGTCCTGGCGGCTCAACCTTTTCGATCAACACCGCTTCGTGATTCTCGATGATCGCCATATGCACCGTCAAACGCGACCTCCGCATCAGCGGATGCAGAAAATTTGCGGCGTTCTCCCGCAGCTCGATTCCGCTCAGCGCCATGTTGGCCAGCGAGAACAGCTTCAGGCCGAACAGATAACGATGCGTTCTGTTGTTCCGCAGCAGGTAGCCCCGCCGCTCGAGCGTCACCAGCAAACAGTATGTCGAACTCTTGGGCAGCCCCAACCGCCGGCTGAGCTCAGGCAGCGTGAGCCCGCTCCTAGTCACTGACAGTAACTCGAGAATGGATAGCGTACGTTCCACCGCTGGTGCAGAAGGTGTTGCAATACCGCTCATGACCCGCCTCCCCGGCTTGTTTTGCCGGATTGTATCACGTACGGCAGTGTTGTCCGCACGAAATTGTTCAGCATATTGGACCGGTCCCTGGCCCTGCATCTCACCGTCATTGTGCCGGCCAATGGACTGGCGTACCATATCCAATTCGATGACGCTGCCTTTCTTGGGCATACTTCTTTTCCTGGCTTTGTCGTTGCAGGCCGCCCACACCAACCGTGCGCCGCTGCCCACCGCCGACGAAATCAAACGGCAAATTGATTTCCTCGCCCGCTGGAAAGCCAGTCCGTATTATCTTTACTCGGAAGCCAACAGCCAGCCGCGCGGCTACCCGCCGATGCATCTCTGCGCCCGAATGTAACAGGTCCACCGAAGAAAATGGCCGAACCCACCACCGTGCTGCAACGGACCCACAAACGCGCGCCGCTTCAGTCTTTTCTCGTTCTGGTGCTGGTGAACCTGATGTGGGCGTTTCAGTTCTCCGGCGCCAAGATCGCCACCGAGCGCCTTGGACCCATTGCCGTCGCTCTCATTCCCCTCGCTCTCTCCACCGTTTTGTTTGCGCCGCTTCTGCTCATCAGGCGCGGCAGCAAGCCGCGGCCACAGTGGACACCGGTAGTCTGGCGCGATCTCTTGCTGGCTTCGACACTCGGCATCATTCCCGCGCAACTCGGTCTCACCTGGGGCGTCGAGCACTCGCTCGCCGGCAACGCTTCCGTGCTGACCTTAACCATTCCCGTCCTGACCGCCATCATGGCCGTCATGCTGCTCGGCGAAAAGATGACTCCCGTCCGCTGGCTGTCTTTCGCGCTTGCTATCGCCGGCGTGCTCATGGTTTCCGACATAGACTGGAAATCCGTGTCCATCTTCCGGGGCACTTATCTGATGGGAAATCTTCTCATTCTCTCGAGTTGCCTCGGCAGCGCATTCTACAACACCTACTCCAAGAAGCTGCTGGAAACGTTTAACCCCGTCGAACTGCTCGTGTATAGCTTTTTTGTAACCGATTTCGAGCTTGCCGTTATGATGCTCGTGTTTGAACGCTCTCCCCTCAGCGCCTTTGTGTCTCTGGGCGCAGGCGTCTGGGCCAGCCTGCTCACCATCGCCATCTTCAGCTTGAGCGTTTCGATGCTGTTGTATTTCTGGGTCATTGAGAGAATTGATGTGACCCAAGCGTCGTTATCCATTTATCTGCTGCCGGTATTCGGAGTCCTGCTCTCCACCGTGGTAGTCAAGGAAAGGATCACCGCACAACTGGTCTTCGGCGGATTGCTGGTATTTTCTGGGACATTCTTGGTCACCGTGTACGAGGAGCGCAAACGCGTGCGCCACGTGGCCTCTCAGTCAAAGGAGCAGCCGTGTCAAAGACCAACCAGTTTCGCGTAAACGGTGTTGTCCCGATCATTCCAACGCCTTTTAATGCGGAAGATAAAATCGACTGGCCATCCTTCGAGCGCATGGTGGATTTTGCTTGCGCCGCCGGTGCATGCGCCATTTGCTTACCGGCATATGCCAGCGAGTACTATAAGCTCTCCGAACCGGAAAGGCTGGCCCTGGTCGCGGCAGCCGTGCGATGCGCCGCCGGCCGCCTTCCGGTGTTTGCCCAGGTCAACTTTGTTTCCTTGACCCAGGCCGTCGAAACCGCGCGCGAAGCCTGTGAAATGGGTGCATCAGCCATCGCCGCTGCCGTCCCCAGGTTGTTCCCTTTTCCAGAGCCCGATCTGCTGCGCCACTTTGACCGGCTCCTCTCTTCCATCGATATCCCCTTTCTGATCCAGGACATCAACCCGTCAGGACCCACCGTGACTCCGCGCTTCGTCGCCGAGTTGCACCATGCTCATCCTCATTTTCGATGGATCAAACTCGAGGAGCCCATGATGTCATCGAAAGTCACTGCCATTCTGGAAGCCACCGGCGGCGAAGTCGGCGTCCTGGAAGGCTGGGGCGGTATGTACATGCTGGACCTGATTCCCGCCGGCATTTGCGGAGTCATGCCCGGCCTGGCTGTTTCCGATGTGCTCGCCAAAGTATTTCAGCTCGCCAGCCAGAACGATCCGGTCGGCGCCTACAAGATTCATGAAGCCGTACTCCCACAAATCGTTTTCAGCCTCCAGCATATGGAGCTTTTCCATCACGCCGAAAAGTGCCTGCTGGTCGCCCGCGGCATCCTGCCTCAGGCCATTGTCCGCCCACTGACTCTTCAGTTGGACCGCCATACCGAAGATCGCATCGCCTTTCTCAACCGCCAGATTCTCGCCGTGCTCCACCAGCTTGGCCTTCCGCTCAACCCGATTCTCCCCGCGATGGCCGAACAGCCGCATTAGAATCTACCGTCGCTATGCCGCAAAGGAGTTCAACGTGATGAAAGAGAAACCCGTCTCGGCCGGTGTCGTCGGCCTCGGATTGATGGGCACCAGCATCGTGACTTGCCTTGTCGCTGCCGGTCATCCCGTCGTCGGCATCGACAAGGACGCCGGCCGCAGGCGCAATCTCAAGCGGCGCGTCTCCGTCCTCTTGCGCGACATGCGCCGCGAAAAACTGCTGTCCAGCCAGCCCGCCGGCCTCCTACAAAATCTGCACACTTCCGGCGATTTTGCTGCTCTTCGCGACTGCGGCCTCGTCATCGAATCCATCTTCGAAAATCTCAACCAAAAGCGCGAAGTCCTCGAACAAATCGAAGCTGCGGTCGCCCCCGGCGCCTTGATCGGAAGCAACACCTCAGCCTTGCCCGTAACCGAGTTGCAGCGCGGTGCGCGCTTCCCCGCCCGCATTCTCGGCATTCACTGGGGTGAACCGGCTCACGTCCTGCGGTTCCTCGAAGTCATCTGCGGTGATGAAACCGATTCCCAGAACGCCCAGAAGGTCCTGCGCCTCGCCACCCGCTGGAACAAAGAGCCGACTCTCGTCCGTCGCGACGTCCGCGGCTTCATCACCAATCGAATCATGTACGCCATGATGCGTGAAGCGTTTTATCTGGTTGAGAACGGCTACGCCACCGTGGAAGACGTCGACCGTTCCGTCCGCAACGACATGGGCTACTGGCTCACCTTGGCAGGTCCGTTCCGCTATATGGATCTCACCGGCATTCCCGCCTATGCCGCGGTGATGCGCGACCTGCTCCCCGAGCTCAATTGCGCCAAAGAAACGCCGCAGCTCATGCAACAGGTTGCGGCGTCTGGCGCGCGTGGAATCTCCAACGCCAGGGGATTTTATCCCTATACACTCGCCGAGGCAAAACGCTGGGAGAAGCGCTTGCTCGATTTCAGCTATGAGATTCGCGCTCTCGCCCTCAAGTATGCCGAACGCCCCAAACTCACGGCATCCCGAGCCAGATGAAAAATCCATGTTGCCGCATTTCAGAATTCTGACCTTCGCTCTTTGCTGCGCCGGCCTTGCCGCGGCGCACTCTCCGCTGCTCCCCAAGCCGCACGAGATCCGTTACGGTTCTGGACGTCTTCCACTCTGCGGCCTCCACGTTCGCTTGCCCGGTAACGCCACAGGCGAGGACCGGTTCGCGGCCCACGAGCTCGCCGTCATTCTTTCCGCCCGCTGCATAACGCCCGTTCCTGTCGCCGAGACCATCGAAGATCCGGGGCCTTCGATTGTCTTGAAGCGTACCGGTCCCGTCGCCGCCCTTCCCTTGCCCGGCGAACAGCCCGGACCCGATTCCCGCGAGTCCTACCGGCTGAAAATTACACCCGATGGCGGCGAAATCGAAGCCGGCTCGTCGGCAGGTCTCTACTACGCCGTTCAAACGCTGCGGCAGTTGATCGAAAGCGGCGACCGCGGCGCCGTGCTCCCTGAGGTCGACATTCACGATTGGCCCGCCGTCGCCTACCGCGGCACCATGATCGACATGAGCCACGGCCCTCTGCCTACAGAAGACGAAGTGAAGCGGCAGATCGATTTCCTCTCGCGCTGGAAGGCGAATCAGTACTTCATCTACAGCGAAGGCGCCATCGAGCTCGATGGATATCCATTGTTAGACCCCGAGGGCCGTTTCTCAAAGGAGCAGATCCGGCGCATCATCGCTTACGGCCGTCAACGCCACATCGACGTCATCCCCTTCCTCGAGCTCTACGGCCATCTGCATGACCTGCTGCGCATTGAGATGTACTCGAACCTCGGCGCGTTTCCGCACTCGGTAGAGCTCGATCCCGGCAACCCGGCCGTCGCCAAACTGCTCGCCGATTGGGCGGTACAGATCTCTGACCTGTTCCCAAGCCCTTTCGTCCACGTCGGCTTCGACGAAACCTGGCGCATTGAAGACGTCGCCAGGCAGCGTGGCAATGCCACCCCCGCGGACCTGTTCGCCGAGCAGCTCGGAAATGTGACGAAACTGTTTCAGCAGCGCGGCAAAACCGTCATGGCGTGGGCGGATGTCATGGTGAAATATCCCGCCACCATCGATCGCCTGCCCGCCGGATTGATTCCCGTCGCCTGGGCCTACGAGGCGCAACCCGACATTAAGAAATGGCTCGATCCCCTCGTCGCCCGGCACGTACCCTATTTCATCCAATCCGGCGTCGCCAACTGGGAGCAGATCGGCGTCGACTTCGACACCACCTTCTCCAACATCGACAATTTTCTGGCCGCGGGTCGCCGCCTGGGCGCTCTCGGGATGATCAACTCCGTTTGGACCGACAGCGCGCAATGTTTCCTGCGCTTGACTTGGCCCGCCATGGCCTATGGCGCCGCCGCGCCCTGGCAGTCCACGCCCATGGATCGTGATGGCTTCTTCGCCCAATACACCACGCTCATGTACCCCGCCGCCGCTGCCGCCGAGGTGGCTGCGGCGTTTCAGGACCTCAACCAGTCCGAAGTCGCCATCGAAAAGGTGTTTGGCGAATCTTCCATTCACAAAATGTGGAGCAACCCGTTCAACGCGCTCAATTTGAAGCTGACGGCTGACCATCGCGAGGATTTCCGCCACACGCGCCTGCTGGCTGAACAGGCGCAAACCCACGTTGATCAGGCAATCCAAAATGGCGCTGATCCCTCCACGCTCCAGACTCTGCTCGTGGCCGCCCGCATGCTCGATTTCGCCGGTTACAAGTTTCTCAACGCCCTCGAAATCGCCGAACGCTGGCGCTCTTTCGGACCTTACAACAGCGAACGCTACTGGAATCAGATCGAGTCTGAAGTCGTCTACCAGTCCCACGGCCGCTTCGCCGACATGATGGATGACGCCTCCCAGATCGCCACGGC
>JASHOO010000359.1 GCA_030041035.1 Bryobacteraceae bacterium
GCTGACGCGCGCGCTGGCCCGCTACGTGAAGCTGCACCATCAGACTGTCGTTAACCGGTACGTTCGCATCGTGTGTCCGGTGAACTTGCGGCATGGCGAACAAGACGGTGACGTGGGGAACCAGATCTCCTTTATGCCGGTAGCGCTGCCGCTGGATGTAAGCGATCCGCTGATGATGCTGAAGGGCGTGGCGGCGAGGACGGAAGCCATGAAGCGCGGGCAGGCCGCTGACGTTGTGGCGTTGCTGGCGAGCTGCATCGCGGCGGCTCCGCCGCCGTTGCAAGCGCTTTTCTGGTGGGGCATCCCGCAGATCACGCTGCCGTTTCCTCTCTTCAACATGATCTGCACCAACGTACCGGGGTCGCGGACGCCGCTTTACTCGCTTGGCCGGCGATTGATTGCGGCCTACCCGCAGGTGCCGACGGGTTACGAGCTGGGCATCAACGTCGCGGTGCAGAGTTACGACGGCAAGCTGTTCTTCGGATTGATTGCGGATGCGCACGTGGCGCCGGACGTGAACCGTCTGCGCGATTTTCTTCATACCGCGTTCCGGGAGCTGTGCCGGTCCGCCGGTGTGAAAAAAGCGCCGGCGCGAGCGCGAAAACCCAGAGCGAAGCCCACCCAGCCCGTGACGGAACCTGTAGCCGAGCCTGCGTCTCAGCAGCAGCCGGCCGAGACAGCGCCTCCAATGGCGATGGGCGCCAAGGCCGTGGCGTGATTGCGCGGGCGCAATGGAGATTCCAAAAGAAGCGGTACGGAATTCGTTCGCAGGCCGGGCAGAATATGCGCGGCGTTGGGGATTTTTTTAGGACGTTGAAAGGCTGGTAGAAGCATGGCAGACAACAATGCAAGTCTCAGTGAAGAGCGGATTGCATACCTGGACGGGCTGGTGAATCAGGCCAGAACGGCCGCCGCCGTGTTTGCACAATACACGCAGCAGGATGTGGACCGCATCGTCAGACAGATGGCCATGGCGGGCATGGAGCAGGCGCACTATCTGGGCCGGCTGGCGTTTGAGGAGACTCGTCTCGGGGTCGCGGAAGACAAGGCCATCAAGAATATGGTAGCCACGGAGTTTGTCTACAACTACGTCAAAGACAAACGCACCGCGGGTGTGATTCGGGAGTATCCGGAGCGCGGTCTCGAAGAAGTAGCGGAGCCGATCGGGGTGATCTTCTCGCTCACGCCGATTACGAACCCGACATCGACGGTTCTTTTCAAATGCATCATAGCGGTAAAGACGCGCAATACGCTGATTTTCGGACCGCATCCGATGGCGGCGCACTGCTGCCAGGAAGCCATGCGGATCATGTATGAAACGGCGGTGAAGCACGGCGCGCCGGAGGGCATTTTTACGTGCGTGGAATCGCCGACGCTCGCCGATAACGCCTACCTGATGCACCACAGAGACGTGAAGCTGATCGACGCCACCGGCGGGCGAGGCGTGGTGAAGGCCGCATACAGCTCAGGCAAGCCGGCGCTGGGCGTAGGAGCGGGGAACACGCCGGTGTACCTGGAGAAATCCGCAGACCTGGACACGGCCGTAGTGGACATCATCACCTCGAAGACGTTCGATAACGGAACCATTTGCGCCTCCGAGCAAACGGTGGTGATCGATGACGAGATTTACGACCGGGTGCTGAAGAAATTCGCCGAGCTGGGCGCGCATGTCTGCACGGAGAAAGAAGCGGTGCTACTAGGGCAGATGCTGGTGGATCCGGAAAAGGGAATGGCGCGGCCGATGGCGACAGGACAGAAAGCGACGGCGATTGCGGCGGCGATTGGCCTCGCCGTAGAGCCGGACACCAAGCTGCTGGTGGCGCCGATTCAGGGCGTAGGGCCCGGGCATCCGCTGTCGGTGGAGAAGCTGTTCCCGGTGTTGGCGGTGTATCGGGCGAAATCAGTGGAGGAAGCGCTTCAGGTGTGCGTAGCGGTGAATCGCTTCGGAGGGGTAGGACACACGGGTGTGGTGTTCTCGCGCAACAACGAGGTGGTTCGCAAATTCGGCGAGTTGATCAACGCCGGGCGCATCCTGGTGAATTCGCCGGGATCGATTGGAGCGATCGGCGGGGTTTACAACGACATGGTGCCCACGTTCTCATTCGGATGCGGCACGGGCGGCGGCAACAGCACCATGGACAACGTGAATGTGTATCACTATCTCAACGTCAAGCGAGTGGCCAGGAGGGTACAGGCGCCTATGTGGTATCGCGTTCCCAATCAGATTTACTTCAACATGAACGCCGTGGAGCATCTGCGGCAGTTTCCGTCGCGCTCGACGGTGCTGGTGACGAATCCGGCGCTCGAGCAGTTCGGCCATGCGGAGATCGTGCGGCGGCACCTGCCGGAGGGATCGCTGGTGCATGTGCTGGCGATTCCCGAGGCGGAGCCCGAAGCCAAAGTGATTCTGGAAGGGCTGGAGACGCTGAAGGCGTATCAAGCGGACCAGATCGTAGCGCTGGGCGGCGGAAGCGTGATGGACGCGGCCAAGATCATGCGGCTCAAATACGAGTTTCCGGAAGCCGATTTAGAGGAGCTGGGCGCGCTGTTTCTAGATATCCGCAAACGGATCGTGCAATTCCCGACGGAGAAGACGAAACAGGCGCGGCTGATTGCCATCCCGACCACGAGCGGAACGGGCAGCGAAGTGACTCCCTTCGCTGTGCTGTTTGATAAAGAGCGCGGCCGCAAGGTGACGCTGGCGGATTACTCGCTGGCGCCGGATGTGGCAATTGTGGATCCGCAGTTTGTCATGTCGATGCCGAGGGGGCTGACGGCGGATA
>JASHOO010000360.1 GCA_030041035.1 Bryobacteraceae bacterium
GTTGTGTTCTCCGCGGTAGCGTCGGTGTTGATTCACGTCCTGGCAGACAAGCCGTATCCCGCCGATCGAACCGGCATTTATTTCCTGCCACTGGTGGCGTTGATCCTGGTCGGGCTGGCGTATACCTGGAGGGGTCAAGGTCCGTGGCGCGCAGCGTCGATTGCGGCTTACACGGTGGCAGTGCTTTTGACCCTGTATTTCGCCAGCGAATTCAACACCAAGAAGTTCCTGGTTTGGGAATACGACGCCGATACCAAGTCCATGAGCGATTACCTGGCAGTGCACCGGCCCCACGGGCAGGAAGTGGTGCGCGTGGGCGGGTCCTGGCAGTTGCAGCAGTCGCTTTCGTACTACGCGGTGGTACGAAACTGGACCTGGGCTGAACTGCGGAAGGGCGAACCTGTTGGCGGTCTCGACTTTTACGCGCTGACGCCATGGGACCGGACCAAAGTCGAGCACGAGTTCGGACTCAAAGAGATTTACCGCGGTCCGGTTTCGGGAAGCGCGCTGGCGGTGCCTCAGCCACCTGTGGCGGCCCGCTGAATTCCGGGCGATCGCTCAGCCGGCAGCCTGTGCGCTCCAGGCGCTGGATTGATTCAGCGACTCGATCGACTCCCGGTCCAAAGTTAGTTTGGTCGCGTCGATCAGATCGCGCACCTGCTCGATAGAGGTGGCGCTGGCGATCGGCGCGGTGATGCTGGGACGCGCCAGCAGCCACGCGAGCGCAACTTTCCCGGGAGTCGAGTGCAGTTTCTGCGCGACTTCATCGAGAGCCGCGAGAATGCGCATGCCGCGGGCATCCAGATATTTCTTCACGCCCTGTCCGCGCGGGCTTTTCGAGAGATCAGCCTCCGAGCGGTACTTGCCTGTGAGAAACCCGCTGGCGAGCGAAAAGTACGGAATCACGCCCAGCTTCTTCTCCAGGCACAGCGGCTCCAGCGCTGCTTCGTAACCGGCCCGTTCGTAGAGGTTGTAGTGCGGCTGGAGGCTCTCATAGCGCGGATAACCGTGGCGCTCGCTCGCTTCCAGGGCCGCCGCCAGCCGCTCGGCGGTAAAGTTGGAAGCCCCGATGACCCGCACTTTCCCTTGCCTGATCAGTTCCGCATAGGCTTCAAGCGTTTCCTCGATGGGCGTGGTTGGGTCATCCTGGTGCGACTGGTAGAGGTCGATATAGTCGGTCTGCAAACGCTGGAGCGAGCGCTCGACGGCCCGGAAAATGTAAGCCTTGGACAGCCCCTTATCATTCGGCCCCATCTCCATGCCGACTTTGGTGGCGATGATCACCTTCGTCCGGTTGCCCGAGCGCTTCATCCAGTTGCCGATGATGGTTTCCGATTCGCCGCCCTTGTTTCCCGGCGCCCAGCGCGCATAAATGTCCGCCGTGTCGATGAAATTAAACCCCGCCGCAACCAGCGCGTCAAGAATCGTGAAGGACGTTTTCTCGTCGATCGTCCAGCCAAACACGTTGCCGCCCAGGCAGAGCGGCGAAACCTTGAGAGTTGAGGTGCCGAGTGTGCGAGTTGTCACCTTAAATGATCTCTTCCCTTCCCGCATCCCACATCAACGTCCGCCCTTGCCGGTAGCTGTCCACGGCCATGCGGCAGGCGATCGCTACACTGAAACCCAGCTCGAACGGGCAGTTCGGTTCGGCGCCGGAGCGCACGCAGTCCAGAAAGTTCGCGATGTGCGCTTTGGTCTCGTTCATCCCAGTGCGAGTATTGCCGGCAATCTCGGTGCCCTGCGGGCGGTTCACCTTCTGCGGCAGGTAGCGGATCTGCTGGCCGCGCGCGATGGTGCCGTCGGTGCCGAGCACGTCCTCCGTTGAGCCCAGCTCGTTATTGCCGAAGCCCGAATCCCAGGTGAAGAGGATCTCCTCGGACTGCTCGAGCGCCACGTTCATGGTGTCGGGAACTTCGCGCCCGTCCTTCCAAAGATAAATGCCGCCCACCATGTTCACCGATTTCGGAATCTGGAGGCCCATGACCTTGTACCAGAACGCGAGCTGGTGGCACATATTCTCGTAGACGTTGCCGCCGGAGTAATCCCAGAAGAAGCGCCAATTCACGTAGCGGTTGGCGTCGAACTCGTGCTGCGGCGCGGAGCCTAAGAATGCTTTCCAAATAATGTTTTCGGGCGTCATGTCGGGGTAAACGGGCCGCGACCACTGCGGTTTGCCATGCGGTGTATTGCGGTACATGTGCGAGTGAATCGCGGTGATCTTGCCCATGTTGCCGGAATTGAGGAAGGTCGTGGCATCGACCGTCTCGCCCGACGAGCACGACTGGTGCCCGACCTGCACCGTCCGCCGCCCGGCTTTCTGATATGCCGCCCGCATGCGCTTGGCGTGATCTACGCTGAACGCCATGGTCTTTTCCTGATAGACGTGCTTGCCGGCGTCGAGCGAGGCGATGAAATGCTCGGCATGCAGATGCTGCGGTGTCGCGATGAAAACAGCGTCGATCGAGCCATCATCGAGCAGGTAGCGGTGATCGAGATAGGTCTTCGCGTCGGGAACGGTTCTCTGCGCATCCTCCAACCGCTTGGTATAGATGTCGGCGAAGGCGACGACCTCGGCATTGGGCAAGGTGATCGCTTCGCGCACGAGTTGCATGCCACGGTCGCCTGCACCAATCAGGCCGATCCGGATCCGGTCGTTCGCGCCCAGAACGTTTCCGGTGGCCAGTGTTCCGGCGATTCCAGTCGCCATCTGGCCGATGAATTTCCGGCGGGAATCCATGGGGAAACTCCTTTGCTTCGGGAAGGGATGTCTAGAGTATGGTAGCATTTCGGTGCGCCGGCGAAAGCCGCCCGCTGGCGGGCCTCGGCGTTCCATAATGGGGAAAGCAGGACAGGAGAACAGGCTGAAGAGTACCCAGAATATGGCACCGGGTCAGGCTGAGAACTGCGACGGGCAGAACGCGCAACCGGCTTCCACCGAGAGCCGCGCGGCGAAGACCATTCGGGAGATCTTCGAGTCAGGCCGGCCGCTTACCTACATTCGTTCCTCGGAAGAGCAGCGCGTCGGAGGGCTGCTCCGCGAAGTGGGCCGCCAGCTGATTGCGGGCATGGTTGTCCCGGTCATTCAGTGGAGCCTGACCGAGGGTCTCCAGCCGGACCGGGAAATCGCGGGTGCGACGCCGGATCCGCGCGCGGCTCTGGATTTCATCGCTGCCTACCGGGATCCCGCCATCTTCCACTTGAAGGATTTTCACGAGCCGCTCCGGGACTCGCCCGAGATCCGGCGCCGCCTGCGCGACGTCTACGAGGGTTGCCGCGACCAGCGGAAATACGTTGTGATTACTTCGCCGGTGAAGTTCATCCCGGAGGAGCTCGATCGCAGCATGGTTTTTCTGGAACTCCGGCCGCCGGATTTCGTGGAGCTGATACAATTCGTTCGCCAGGAGACCCAGCGAGTTTCTCGAGACGGCGACGAAGGCATTAGCGAGGCTGTTCTCCACCAGACGGCGCGGGCGCTGCAAGGGCTCACCCTCGATGAATCGCGCTACGCACTCCGGCGCGCGATGGCCAGCGGTTTGCAGCTCGGATCCGAATCGTTGCCCGCGCTGCTCGAAGAAAAGCGCCTGCTCATCAACCGCAGCGGCGTCATCGAATACATTTCGAGCGGCACGAGCCTCGGCCAGGTGGGCGGCTTGGAGGGGCTGAAGAAATGGCTGCTGGAGCGCCGCAAGCTGTTTCAGATGCGCGATACCTTGAGCAGCGAAATCGTGCCCAAGGGGCTGCTGATGATGGGGATCCCAGGCTGTGGAAAAAGTCTGTGCGTGAAGGCGATTGCGTCGTCGTTCGAGCTGCCGCTATACCGCGTGGACATGATCGAGATTTTCTCCGGCCGGCACGGAAAACCCGAGGGCGTTTTTGCCGAGTCGTGCAAGATGATGGAGGACATGGCGCCCGCGGTACTTTGGTTCGACGAAATCGAGATGGGAATCACCTCGACGGAATCGAGCGGTGAGCAGGGCCGGATTTTCGCGTTCTTTCTCACCTGGATGCAGGAGAAGACGCGCGGGCTTTTCGTTGCGGCCACGGCGAACCGCATCGACCTGCTCCCCGCGGAAATGATCCGCAAGGGACGGTTCGACGAGGTGTTTTTCGTGGACATTCCGCAGGACGACGAGAGAATCGAGATCTTCAAGATTCATCTGACACGCCGCGGCATCGATCCCACGCAGTTCAATCTGGCGCAGTTGACGCAGTTCACCGTCGGCTGGACCGGCGCCGAGATCGAGCAGTGCGTCGTCTCAGCGATCACCCAGGCAAAGCTCGCGGACCGCGAAATCACCGAGCAGGATCTCATCAACATCGCGGTGAAAATCGTGCCCTTGTCGCGCACCATGAAAGAGCAGATCGGCCACATCCGCAGTTGGGCCTTCGAGCGCGCCGTGCGTGCGAGTCCGCAGACGCAGCGGTGAGAATGGTTCCGAGCGGAAGAATCCAACCCGCCCACAATCGTGTATCATCCTCATTGTGATACGTCGTTTCTACGTACATAACTTTCGCTGCCTGCTGAACTTCGATCTGTCGATTGCGGGCCAGCCGTCCGTCCTATTGATCGGAAACAACGGTTCCGGCAAGACTACGCTTAGCCGTGCCTTAGAGCTGCTTCAGAAGATCGCCCGCGGTAGGAACCGTGTTGGAGACTTGGTAAAGCGCAAAGATTTTGCTGATGGTCGCACTGATGGACCGATGCGGTTTGAGATTCAGGTTGAGCTAGAAGGGGGTGCTTACGAGTATGTGATCGCTTTCGAGCTTCCGCAGGGCTGGAAGGAACTTCGAGTGTTTGAGGAGCGGCTCTCGGTTGACGGCCATCCTATTTATACTCGCGAGGTTGCGCAGGTGCACCTTGCGAAAGCCGGTCAACAGGCAGAAGCGAAATTTCTCATCGATTGGCATTTGGTAGCTCTTCCACTCATCCAGGAAAAATCGACGAGCGATCCTTTGTATATTTTCAAGCAATGGCTGGCGCGCATGCTCATCCTTCGGCCGTTGCCCAGTTTGATTGGCGGGCAATCCAAGGAAGAAACACTGCAGCCAAGCGTGGATGTGAGTGATTTTGGGGCTTGGTTTTCGGGGTTAGTGGCGCACGCGCCCGCCGCCTATAGCACGATCGAAGAGTATCTTAAGCGCTTAATGCCCGACTTCAAGGACATCAAAAACCCCCTCATCGGCGCGGAATCTAGGAGTATAGTTGTTCAGTTCTCTACCGACCAATTCAACTTGCCGTTAGATTTTGACGATTTATCTGATGGCGAGAAGTGCTTCATGATCTGTGCAATGGTTCTCGCCGCGCATAAGACTTACGGGCCTCTGCTGTGTTTTTGGGACGAACCGGACAACTTTCTGGCACTCTCAGAGGTTGGCCATTTTGTTCTAGCTCTTCGCAGGGCATTCGAGTCGGGAGGGCAATTCATCGCGACCACGCACAATCCGGAAGCAATTCGACGCTTCTCTGACGAGAATACGTTCGTTTTACAGCGAAGGAATCATCTTGAGCCGACCATTATTCGGTCGCTCCAAGACCTGAAGGTTCAAGGGGATCTGGTCGACGCGTTGATTCGCGGCGATGTGGAGTAGTGAGCGTTAACAAGTACGAACGGCATGTCTTGGTGCTACCCGAAGACGATGCTAACCGCCAAATCGCGAACGGGTTTCTCCGAAATCTGGCGCTGGCGGCCGACAGAATACAAATCCTCCCTGAGGCAGGGGGTTGGAGACGGGTCTTGGAGCGCTTCAGGGCCAACTATGTCCATAGGCTGGAAAAGTATACACAAGGCTTCATGATTCTGTTGATCGATTTCGATCGCCATGAGGGCCGGTTGGATCAGGTGAAGGCCGCCGTTCCGGAGGGTTTGGCCACGAGGGTGTTCGTTCTCGGCGCCTGGACCGAGCCGGAGGAACTCAGGAGAGAGCTCGGGCCATACGAAACCATCGGTCGAGACCTCGCCCAAGCCTGCAGTGAAGAGACCAACGCAACCTGGGATCACGAACTCCTTCGCCATAACTCCGGTGAGCTTGGCCGCTTGCGCGAGCACGTCCGTCCGATCTTGTTTCCGTAGTCTTCCCGCAACTCGGGGTCGCAACACTGGAATGAGCGGTCGACGCGAGTGCATTCCGCTAACATGGTTATCGTGAGCCCTGTGGACGCCGGCAGAACGTTTCAAAGTACGTTACTGGGCAGCACGAGCCTGCGCGTGGGACGGTTGGGTGTCGCGGCCAGTTATGGTGTGCCAGCGCGGGCCGTCGAGCAGGCGTTCGAGCAGGGCGTCAATTACCTTTACTTTGGCAGCCGCCGCACCGGCGCATTCGCTCAAGCCGTTCGCAATCTGCGTTCGCAGCGCGACCGGCTCGTTCTGGTGATCCAGTCGTATTCGAGAATCGCCGCGCTCCTTGGACCGAGCCTGGAGCGCGCTCTGCGCGAGGTCCAGCTCGATTACGCGGACATTCTTTTGCTGGGACTTTGGAACAAACCGGTCGCGGAGCGCATTCTGGAGGCGGCGTGCAAGTTGAAGGAGCGCGGGCTGGTCCGGTTTCTGGCGCTCTCGTCGCACGACCGGCCATTGCTCGGGCGGCTTGTGGCCGCGCACGCGTTCGACGTCCTCCATTTCCGTTACAATGCCATTCACACCGGCGCCGAGCGTGACATCTTTGCTCATCTTCCCCATCCCGATCGCGCCGGCATGGTCGCCTACACGGCCACCAGTTGGAAACAGTTGCTGAGCCCACGGAAGGTTCCCCAGGGGGACAAAGTTCCCACCGCAGGCGACTGCTATCGGTTCGTGCTCTCGCGCCCCGAAGTGGACGTTTGTATGACCGGACCCTCCAACACCGCGCAGATGGAGGAAGCGCTGCGGGCCATCCAGCAGGGCCCGATGTCAGAAGCTGAGCTGGCCTGGATGCGGCGGGTCGGAGAGGCCAAGTACGGCCGTCATTTGCGCACGTAGCCATGCACCGCGGATCGCTTGCCGCCCTGCCGGTGGGCTTCGTCGGAGAGCGCATGAACGCCCGACGCATCCACCCAGCGGTTATAGAAGTTGAACAGCGCGCAGACGGTGATGGCGTAATAGATCACCTCGTCGTTCCAACCGGCCTTGTATAGCGGCTGCATGTCCGCCGCAGTGATGGCGGCCGAGTGATGATTGACCTTGTCGACAAATCGAAACAGAGCTTTTTCTTTGTCGCTGAGGCGCGAGGTCTCGAGATCGCGCAGGACGCTTTGCACCAGTTCCTCATCCTCTAACAATTCCGCCGCAACTGCAGCGTGCGACTTCAGTCAAAACGGGCAATCGTTGCGGGCCGAAGTGTAAGCCGCAATCAGTTCGCGGAGCCCCGGGCTGATGGGCGCGGGCCCGCGCATGATCTCCTGCGTGAACCGTGCCAGATGCTCCGTCGCCGCGGGCAAGTAAGCGAACATCTGCCAGATTTGCGGATACTCGCCGCCGGTGGCTTGCATGACCCGGACTTGATCGCGAAACGGCCCGGGCTTCGGATTCTGCTCCACATCCGGCAAAAACATCGGCTTCATGACGGACATAACGAGATGATCGCACGCCGGCCTGTACCCCTGCCTCATTTGTTATATTGCCAATCAGGTGGGAAGTACGAACCTGAATGCTTGGCTGGTTCGTCAGTCCGGACTCTTGGCCGGCACGCGGCATCCGCTTCACGAAGGGATCACGCGCATCGGCCGCAGCTCCGACAACGACATTATCATCGGCGAGGCCGCCATGGTCTCCTCGCACCACCTCGAGATCCGCAAGGAAGGCGACACCTATCGGCTCGCCGATCTGAACAGCACCAACGGCACCTACCTGAACGGCCACCGCGTGAGCGAGGGCCTGCTGGAAGCTGCGTGCGTTGTCCGTCTGGGCGCCGACGGCCCGGAATTCAGTTTCATCGTGGACGATCACGTGCCGCAGGACCTGAACAAGACGCTGGTAGTGCCGACCCACCCGGCCGAGGCCGTGCATAAAGAAACCACCGAGCCCACCAAACCGCATCAGGACCTGCTTTCCGACGCCGTTGCGCGGGCCCGCGAGGCGCGCCGCATGGGAATCGGCGATTCGACCGTCGTCATCATGCGCGAAATGCTGGATGTGGCGCTGCACCGCACCGGCCGCAAGTTCAAGGCGATCATCGCGGGCCTGGTGTGCGCACTCGTCGCCACCTGCGCATACGGCTTCTGGAAAATCCAGGGTTTGAAATCAGAAAAGCACCATTACGACAGCCAGATCCGGCAGATTGAAACCATCCTCGCGCAAGGGAACGAAAACCCCGCCGAAGCCGATAAGCTGATCGACCAGTTGGATCAAGAATCCCGCGAAGCCGCTGCGGTGGAAAATACTCTGCTCTATCGCGTCGGCTCGTTCCAGCGCCAGGAATTCATCGAGCGGGAAATCCGCGCGCTGCTCAAGGAATTCGGCGCCGAGACCTACAGCGTTCCGCCCGAATTCGTGGACGAGGTGAAGCGTTTCATTCAACAGTATCAGGGGCCGGACCGCCCGCAGATGGAAAAGGCGCTCGGCAAAGCCCGTCAGAGCATGAACACCATGCGCCAGATCTTCGAGGAAAATAGTCTGCCGCCGGACCTGACGTACATTGTGCTGGTGGAAAGCGCGCTTTCGGGCGACAGCGAAAGTTCTGCGGGCGCCGTGGGTCTGTGGCAGTTCACCCCGGCCACTGCCCGCGCCTATGGATTGAAGATCTATGACGATGTCGATGAGCGTCTGAACCCCGCGAAATCCACGCTTGCCGCTTGCAAGTATATTCGCGATTTGATTCTCGATTTCGGGTCCGGCAGCTCGGTCATGCTGGCTCTCGCCGCGTATAACCTGGGCCCGGCGAAGGTCAAGACCGCCATCCACAAAGTGACCGACCCCATCAAGCAGCGGAACTTCTGGTACCTGTACCGCATTCGCGCCATCCCGCCGGAAACCCGCGAATATGTGCCCAAAGTGATCGCTGCCATGATCATCGCCCGCCATCCCGAGCGGTACGGGTTCTAGCCGGATATGAGCTCTCGATCCTGCGTTGCGCTCGCCGCGCTGTTCCTGATTTCTCCTGCGTTCGGCCAGGTCGGCCGGACCGAAATCACCCGTTGGCAATACGGCAAAACCGGCGCGCTCTCCATTACGCTCGATGACGGCAGCATCAACCAGTTTCGTGTAGCCGTACCCATCATGGACTCTCTCGGCCTGCCCGCCACCTTCTTCATCATCACCGGTGAGGTCATCGGCTCCCGCTATCACGGTACGTTCGTGGGGCGCCCGCCCGAAACCATCATTGAAGAAACGGCCACCGTTCCAACCAACCAGGACAATCTGTTCGAGCGCGCCTCCGCCATCGGATTCCTCGGCCTCCAGGGCACGCTCGCGTTTCACACGCGTGCCGGCGAAATCTACGACGAGCACCATGATCTCACCCAGGCCTGTCAGGTGATCGACGACGCCTACGCAAAAGTCCGCCAGGGCGCATTCCCGCCACTGGACGAGCACACCGCGTCGGGCGGCGGCCGGAATCGCGTCACTTGGGATGAGTTGAGCGGTTTGGCCCGTCGCGGGTATGAAATCGCCAGCCACACCGTCACTCATCCCCGATTGGCCGTACTCGATGACGCCAACCTGATCTACGAGCTGGAAAAGAGCCGCCAGGAGATCCTCGATCACCTGGGCTGCAAGCACACATTCTCCGTCGAATGTCCCTATGGAACCGAAAATCAGCGCGCCGTTGCGTTCGCGCTCGAGCGCTACCAGCTTGCGCGCAACTTCATGCCGGATGCTTTTGTGGACGATCTCGATCGCGCCAGCCAGAAAGATCCTGCCGCATCCCGGAACGAGTACGTGCGCTGGCAGCGCGGCCCGCTGACCGCGACGCCGCTGAGCCTCATGAAATCGTGGGTCGATACGACGGCGTCACACCAGAACATCTGGCTGGTGCTCGTGTTCCATGGCGTCGATGGCATCGGCTGGCAGCCTCGCACCAGCGCCGATCTGAAAGACTACTTCGGCTACATCCAGTCGAAGGAAGACCACGTGTGGGTGGCGACGTTTCAGGACGTGGCGAAATACATGCGCGAGCGGATGCACGGTGACGTGCGTTCCTACCGCCACGGCAACTCCATCTCGGTTGTGCTGCGGGACGATCTGAAGGATTCCAGCTACGATCTCCCCCTGACCCTCAAGACCTACGTGCCGGCGAATTGGCCGGCGGCCGAGATACGCCAGGGCGGCCGCATGGACAGATTGGAAGTGACCGGCGACAAAATGCTCGGCTACATTACTTACCAGGCCGTGCCCAATGGCGAGACCATCACCCTGACACCCATAGGTGTGAAATAAATCACAGTAGTGCAGATTTGTAGTTATCCTATGTGGGATGCCTGTCGAGTTTCGCAAAGCCAGTTGCCCTCCGTTAACGAATATCGATGTCAGCGCGCCCGACGGCGTAGCCATCGGGATCATCGGAGAAGACAGTGCGGGGACCGGCACGCTGTTGCGGCTCGCCGCGGGTTTGGAGCCGCCACGCGGCGGATCGGTTGCCGTGGGCACGCGCCGCCGCTTCCTCGGCCCTACCGATCCGCTCAACTTCTCGCCGGTGGATACCTTGCTGCTCGATCACGCTCTCGCGCTGCACGACCGCCTGGTTCGCGCGCGCGCCATTATGGCCATCGACCGTCTGCGTCAGTCCGGCGCTACCATCCTGTTCACCTCGCATGAGGAAGATCTGCTGCTGGAGCTGGCCGACGAGATCTGGTGGCTCGGCCAGGGACGGCTGATCGGTCGCGGCGACCCCGCCGAAGCCCTCGATGCCTACCGCAATCACATCGCGCAGAGCATTCGTGCGTGGGGCCAAAGCATTCAAACGCCGCTCAGTCCGCGGCTGCGGCGCGGTGACGGCCGTGCCGAAATCCTCGGCGTGCAAATCGACGGTCAGGACGGCAAAGCCACAGGCGTGCTTCGCAGCGGCGAGGCCACCGTGGTGCGCGTCTCCGTGAAATTTCACCACGCCGTCGCCGATCCGGTCATCGGCATTCTCATCCGCTCACGTATCGGATTGAACGTCTATGGCACCAACACCGAACTGGAGCGCTTGAAGTTCGGTCCCTGCTCGCCCGGCGATGCGCTGCGCCTCAACTTCAGTTTTCGTTGTGATTTGTGCCCACAGGAGTATACGCTGACCGTGGCCTCACACGATCCGAACGGCGTGTGGCACGACTGGCTGGAAGACGCTATCGCGTTTTCCGTCACCGATCCGCGTCATACCGCCGGCGTTGCCAATCTGCGCGCGCAGGTTAGCATCGAACGGCTCCCGCAGCCGGTGTAGTGCAGGCCACGCGTCGTATGCGGGGACCTGCGGGGTTCACTCATACCGCAGCGCCACCATCGGATCTACGCTCGACGCGCGACGCGCGGGAACGTAGACAGCCAGAAGAGAAACCAGCAGCAGCACAGCCGAAACACCGGCCAGGATCAGCGGATCCGTCGCCTGAACCCCGTAGAGCAGCGCCGTCAGGAAGCGTGTCAGCAGCCAGGCCGCGCCCAGTCCGAAAACCACCCCTGCTCCGGCTAGCAGCATCCCTTCTCGCAACATCGCGGCCAGCACGTCGGTTGAGCGTGCACCCAGCGCCATGCGAACTCCGATTTCCTTCGTGCGCTGCGCCACCAGTTGCGCCAGAACCCCGTACAGCCCGACCGCGGCCAGCAGCAGCGCGAGCCCGGCAAACGTGCCCAACAACTGCGCCCGGAAACGCGGATACGCGAGGAATTGATGATCCAGCAGTTGCTGCATCGTTTGCGCGTCGTCCACAGCCACTGACGGATCCAGTCGAGCCGCTTGCCTTTGCACAATGTTTCCCACACGTGATGCCGGTTGGTTACTGCTCACCATGAGATTCACGTGCCCCGCCGGCCTCTGACGGAACGGACGATACAGGGTCGGGCTTTCATCCCACGCCATCTCCCGGTACACGGTGCCGTGCTTTTGATTGGCGGCCACCCCGACAATCGTCAGCCACGGATTCTTGCCGCTCTCGTCAAACAAGCGAATGTGCCGGCCCAGCGGGTTCTCGTCGAGGAAATACTTTTCGACCAGCGCCTGGTCCACGATCGCCACCGGCTGAGAGTGCTCGCCATCCCGTGAATCGAACGGCCGGCCTTCCTGGAGCGCCGGTCCAACAACGGCGAAATAGCCGGGTGAGATCGCCATCACGCCGGTATCGTGCACGGCCATCCCAGGGGCAGGCGCCGGACGCCCCTCCACCTCGATCACGTGCATCCCATCGCCGCCCCATAGTGGAGGCCTGGTCGACAGCGCCGCCTGCCCCAATTCCGGAAGCGAATGCAGGCTATCGGCCAACTGCGTGAAGAAGTGGATTTTTTGATCGTCACTTTCATAGGACTTCTTGGGCAGGTTGAGCGTCATCGCCATCAGCCGCTCAGCGCCGGCGGTAAGCGGCGCGGAAGCGAACCGGGCGACACTTCGCATCAGCAGTCCAGCCCCGGTCAGCAACACCAGGCAAAGCGCCACCTCAACCAGAACCAGGGCCTTGGCCAGCGCACGCCTTCCGATGCCGTAGGTCGCAGCGCGTCCTTGCGTTTTCAAAACATCGCTGAGCCCGGTGCGCGAGGCCCGCCACGCCGGCAGAAAACCGAACATCACCGCCGTCAGGATGCACACCGCAGCCGTGAAAGCCAGCGCTCCGACGTTCACTTCGACCCGGGTTCCCGGCGGCATCTCGATCGGGTTGTTCGCGTGAAACCACCGGATGGCGCCGGCCGCAAGCAACACGCCCAGTGCCGCCGCGGTGGATGCCAGAAGCAGCGCCTCCGTCAGCAACTGCCGCAGCAATCGGCTCCGCCCCGATCCGAGAGCTGCGCGAATGGCGAATTCCTTTTGCCGCGTCAGCGACCGCCCGAGCAGTAGATTCGCCACGTTCACGCACGCGATCAAAAGCACGAAACCGACCGCGCCCGATAATACCGACAGCGTGACATTGAGGTTGCGGCTCGCCAGCCAGTTGAACTCCCCTTGCAGCGGGAAAACTTCCGGCTCCATTTCAGTGCTGTGCCGGCCCGGGGCCGTCGCCTGCCGGTGCAGCGATCGCAACTCCGCCTGCGCGCTCTCAGGTGATGCGCCCGGTTTCAGCCGGGCGAAGATGCCTACATCCAGATCGGCGATATCCACCGTTGCCGGAGTAATGAGGCTCCACATCGTAGCCGCCTCGGGATAGAACGCGAAACCCGCAGGCATGACGCCTGCCACCGTGCAGGCCTGGTCGTCCAGACGCAGAGTCTTGCTCACCAGGTTCACA
>JASHOO010000361.1 GCA_030041035.1 Bryobacteraceae bacterium
GTGGGCCTGGTGTTCCCCGGCGATTCCGGCATCTCACGCTCGACCTACAATGCCGATTACCACAATTTTGCCCCGCGCTTAGGTATGGCTTGGGATCCGACCGGAACTGGCAAGCTGAGCATTCGTTCCGGTTTCGGCGTGTTTTATAACGTCCCCGAAGCCGAGCTGACTTTGCAGTTCCTGGGTACCCTTCCCTATGGCGCGCAGGTGGCGATCCCCGGCGCCACCAACATGGCCATGCCGTACCAGACGGCGGTGGGTGTGGCTCCTTTCACCACCAATCCGTTCCCGTTCCAGGCAGGCAAGCCCGGGCAGCCGTATAACTTTGCGCAATACGCCCCCATCACTTTCACCGGAGCGATGGATCCGCATTTTGCCACCCCTTACGCTTACCAGTACGATTTCCAGGTGCAATATCAGCTCGCCCGGGACTGGCTGTTGGATGCCGCTTACGTGGGCACGATGGGACGAAAGCTCGAAACTCGACGGGATATGAATTACGCCGTGCTCGAGCCGGGCGCCACCACCGCCAATGAGCCGCTGCGCGACGTCTACAACATCAACAATCCCCAGGACGCAGCCTACGGCGGTGCGGTATTCGGCGGAATCACCGATCAATCCACTTCCGCCGATTCGAACTACAACAGCCTCCAGGTTTCGCTGGACAAACGATTCGGCTACGGTTTGCAGATGACCAATGCCTTCACCTATGCGCACTGCATCGATGACGGTTCCGGTCTCCGCTTCAACAACAACCCCTACAGCACCACCTACGACCGGGGCAACTGCTCTACCGACATCCGCCACAGCTACGTCGGCAGCGCGATCTATCAGCTTCCGTTCTTTAAGGACCAGCACGGGTTGCTCGGCCACGTGCTGGGCGGATTCAACATTTCTACGGTTGTCACCGCCCAGAATGGAATACCCTTCGACATCATCGATAGCGGCGACCGGTCACTGACCGGAGCTGGGGATGACCGTCCGGATTACATCGGCGGAACCGTACAGTTCGTCAATCCCCGCGACAATGACTTCGGTCTGTCGAACGCCCTCTTCAATGGCACCGGCGGCGGAAGCGCCACCGGCGCGGGCAACCCCTATTTCGCGCGCGTGGGCTCCGGACCTTCACTGGCTCAGGGCGCCGGCCGTTACGGGAATTTCGGGCGCAATGTGTTCCATGGCCCGGGGGTTTGGAACACCGACCTGTCGTTGGGCAAGACGTTTCGCTTCACGGAAAAGCAGAATCTGACCTTCCGCGCCGAGGCATTCAACTTCTTTAACCATGCGCAGTTCGAAAATCCAATAGGTGACATCTCTTCGCCCGATTTTGGCGAAGTCCTTGCCGCGCACGATCCGCGTTTGGTGCAACTCTCGCTGCGTTTTATGTTTTAGAACCAAAGGCTACCGGGAACGGCGTTGGTATCCGTTCCCGGTTCGCCTGTTTCCCAATTTCGATCGGACCACTGCCCTCTTTAGTTATATTGTTCCCTGGCCCGGATTTCGGCTAAGATCCTTACAGAGGCCTGTTTCCGGAGATCTCAATGGCCAAATTGGAGCTCACCAAGTCCATCGAAGCTCGCAGACTCAATCCGCGCACCAAGGTGCCGACCAACGAGTACCATACCATCCCGTTTGGCGGCATCATCGACAACCTCGTCGAACAGGGCGATGTGCTGCAATTCGCTTATCTCGGCGAATTCTTCCAGTATCCCAAGGACGACCTCAAGGTCGCCTCGCGGCCCATTGCGCCCGTCTCGTGAGTCATTCCGGGCGTACAGCGTGGTGTTCCTGCCACGCCTCCAGATAGCGCACCGCGTGCGGGTTCTCTGCGTTCCACTTGGGTGGATCCGGATTCTCGGCCAGCAGAATCAGTCCTAGCGCTACCATGCGGTCGACCTTCGCCATATTGTCGTAGTCAATCTTTGGCCACTTGTCGCCGATCCGGTGATAGTCGGGAAACTCGAAGGTCACGGCGAGGGTGTGAGCCGGTATCCCCTCGTCCGCCAGCGGCGCATTATCGCTGCGCGCAAAGAAGTCCCCGTCGGACTCGTCGGAAAGTACCTTCACCCCGGTTTTTGCGCCCGCCGCCCGGAACGCGCGCGGCAGATTGGAATAGTCGAAGCCGGTGAATGTCGCCTGCGCCAGCTTGAGTCCGTCGACCGCATCGGTGCGTCCCACCTGCTCGAGGTTGATGTCGCCGATGGTTTTTCCGATCGGAAAAACCGGGTGCTTCGCGTAGTAAAGCGAGCCCAGGGTGCCTTCTTCTTCGCCGAAAAAGGTCAGAAACACGAGACTGCGTTTCGGCCGGGGATGCAGCGTGGCCAGCGCCGAGGCCAGCTCGATCACCGAAACCGTGCCGCTGCCGTCGTCGTTCGCGCCGTTATAGATGCGGTCTCCGCCCGTTCCCGCCATCATTCCCAGATGGTCATAATGCGCCGTCACCAAGATGTAGGTGTCTTTCAGCACCGGGTCCGATCCGCGCAGCAGTCCGATCACGTTGCGCACTTTCACCGGGACTTCCGCCGCCTCCGGCAAATGCAAAGAAATCGTCGCATTCGTCGCGCCGCGCGGGAGCGGCTGAAACCAGCGCATCACCTCCGGGCTGCGCACCACGATCACCGCTTCATCCATGCGCTGCTCACCGGTATTGGTGAGCGTGGAGTCGAGCTCCGCCATGCTGGAAAGCGAGAGCATCAGCGTCAGCTTCGGCCTGAGGCGCCGCAGCGCGCTCAACAGCATGGCGTACTGGCGGGCTGCGCGCGTGGCCTCGGGACCATTGAACTCCGGCAGCTGTACCATGAGCACCTGGTCATGAACCTTTTCCGGCTGGAGATGCTCCAGCGCCCTTTCATCGTCCAGGCTGATTTTGAGGATCGGTGCACCGGAGAGTTCCAGCGCCGTGTGAAACCGGGGCGTAATGTCTTCACGTGCGATTGTGATCGGGCGCCCCGCATTTTCGATCCGCACCTCGACCCCCGTTTTTGCCGGCTCCAGCTCTTCGAGCGCTGCGGTCTGGAAATAGCCGTCGTCGCCCGCTGGCTCGAGTCCCGCGCGGCGGAATTGCGCGGCAATATACTCCGCAGCCACATCCAGCCCCCGGGAGGGCGTGAACCGCCCCTCCAGCAGATCGGACGCGATGAAGGAAAGATGCCCGCGCAATGAAGCCGCGGAAATGTAGTCGAGCGCCGCCTGGTCCTCGGCCGGCAGCGGCTTCCCGCCGCTTTGCGCCACAACCACTGTGGCCAGTAACCCGGCGATAAGCAACGCTGGACGCGCGCGGTTTTGTTTCGGTTTAATGCGGCAAATCTCCGTGAGGCTTTTTCTGAGTGATTTCTTCGTAGGTGTCTTTCACTTGTGCAGGTAAAAAATCTCCCGCCCAGTTCTTCACGCTCGCGGGCATCGCCAACGTAGTGACCGAGGGAACCAGGTTTCCGTACACCATGGCCGTTCTGCCGGGCGGAACAAGTTGTTCCAGCTTCTTGCCCTGCTGGATGGCGTTCGCCACTGCATAATGCAGCTCGACGAAGAACTGCCGCTGCCCCTCCAGCACTTCACTCCGGCCCGGCCCGCCATGGCCCGGCAATACGTACTCGACTTCGAGTTTCTGCGCACTGCCAATCACCGCCGGCCAATTCCCGATGTTCGCGTCCGCGGTGAAATTGTACGGTCCGTTCACCACCGCGTCGCCGGTGCAGAGCACCTTCTCTTTGGGCAGGTAGACGAAGCCGTCTCCACGCGTGTGCGCCCAGCCGAAAAAGTAGAAACGGACTTCGCGCGTCCCGTCCTTCAGGATGAACGGGCTTTTCTCGAAGGTCTGCTTGGGGGGTTCGGGTCCTTGGCGATGCATGTCAGCCACGTCTTTGCGCAGCTTCGCCGCCGCCTGCCAGTGCGCCGGCTCGTAGCGCTTCATCTCGTCAACCACCCCTTTGTAGGCGAGCGTCGTCGCTCCAGCCTCCGTCCAGATCGGATTGCCATATGCGTGGTCGCCATGATGATGCGTGTCGAAAACATATTTGACCGGCTTACTGGAAATCCGCTTGGCCGCTTCCATCGCCAGCCGCGCGCCGCTCGGGAAATTAGCGTCCACCACGATCAGGTAATCCTTCATCTCGATGATGATGTTGTTGCAGTGTCCCGCGTTTTCCAGGTCGCCTTCGCGGAACCACACGCCGGGTACAATCTGTTTGACGGTGCCCGGCTGTGCATCGGTTCCAGTGACGAAAAAAGCCAGCAACGCCAGTGCCGCGAAGGTGCTGAGAACCCAGATCCGGCGCTTCATTGAGAGTCCGCTCCTGTGGGCCAGCGGCCATGCTAGCGCTACCCCGATGCTAAAATCAAGACATCCCGGAGGTTTCGATGGCTGTGAAAAGCCGCCGCGCGGCGGCCGTGGTGGACATATCCGGTGTCAAGGTGGGCGGCAATCATCCCATCGTCGTCCAGTCGATGACCAACACCGACACCGCCGATAGCGCCTCTACCGTGAACCAGGTAATGGCGCTCGCTCGCGCCGGCTCCGAGCTCGTCCGCGTGACCGTCAACACCGAGGAAGCGGCGGCCGCCGTGCCCCGTATCGTCGACACGCTCGATCAGTTCGGCGTTTCAGTGCCCATCATCGGTGACTTTCATTACAACGGCCACATTCTGCTGAAGAAATATCCGGAGTGCGCGCGTGCTCTCGCCAAATACCGCATCAACCCCGGCAACGTGAACATCGGCAAGAAGCACGATGACAACTTCCGCACCATGATCGAAGTGGCCGTCGAGCACGCCAAGCCCGTGCGCATCGGCGTGAACTGGGGGTCGCTCGATCAGGTCCTGCTCACACGTCTCATGGACGAGAATTCCCGGCTCGCCGAGCCCAAGGACGCCCGTGAGGTGACGCTCGAAGCCATGGTGGTGAGCGCCATCGAATCGGCCTGTGCCGCCGAGCACTACGGCCTGCCCCATAACCGGATCATCCTGAGCGCGAAAGTGAGTGGCGTGCAGGACCTGATCGACGTTTACCGGGCACTCGCCGCCCGCTGTGATTACCCGCTGCACCTCGGGCTCACCGAAGCCGGCATGGGTTCAAAAGGCATCGTCGCCACCACCGCGGCCCTAGCCGTCCTGCTTCAGGAGGGCATTGGTGACACCATCCGCACCTCGCTGACGCCCCTGCCCAACGGCGATCGCACCGAGGAAGTCGTGGTTTCCCAGCAGATCCTGCAATCGCTCGGCATCCGCAGCTTCACTCCGCAGGTCACCGCCTGCCCCGGCTGCGGCCGCACCACCAGCACTTTTTTCCAGGAAATGGCCGACCAGATCCAAAGCTATTTGCGTGAGAAGATGCCCGTCTGGAAGCAGAAGCATCGCGGTGTTGAGGAAATGCGCGTCGCCGTCATGGGCTGCATCGTCAACGGCCCCGGCGAATCCAAACACGCCAATCTCGGCATTTCCCTCCCCGGGACCTTCGAAGACCCCAAGGCACCCGTCTTCGTGGACGGCCGTTTGCTGAAAACCCTCAAGGGCGACCACATCGTCTCCGAGTTCATCGAGATCCTGGACAACTACGTCGCTACGC
>JASHOO010000362.1 GCA_030041035.1 Bryobacteraceae bacterium
GGTCCGCCGGCATTCGTTACGCAGACGTCGATCCGCCCGAACCACTCCATCGTCTTCGCCACCAGCCCCTTCACGTCACCGGCCTGTGTCACATCCACGGCTTGCGCCAGCACCCCCACGCCGGTTGCCCGCCGGATTTCCTCCGCGGCCGCTTCAATTGCGTCCTTCCTGCGCGCGCAGATTACCAGCTTCGCCCCCTCGCGCGCCAGAGCCATCGCGCATGCTTTCCCTAATCCCTGGCTCGATGCCGCCACCAGCGCCACCCGGTCCCTCAATCCGAGATCCATCACTCCCCCCGCCGCAAATAGTGATCCGTGCCGTCCAGCCAATCCAGCCGGATGGGGCTGAAGATGTCCAGGTCGAGCGTGTCCTCGAGCGCCACCGCCCGGTGCGGCACGTTGGATGGGATGTGCAGCACTTCACCCTTCCGCACCACCACGGTTTGCCCCTCCAGCTCAAACTCCAGCGCTCCCTCCAGGATGTAGGTGAGCTGTTCGCTTTCGTGATGATGCTCGGGCACCACACCGCCCTTGGCAATGAACACCTGCGCCACCATCGCTTTCTCGCCGGTGATGACCCTCCGCTTCAGGCTGGGATTCATCACTTCGGTCTTCACTTCCTCCCAGGAAAATAGCCGCATTGCCTCCACTCCGGTCTGCCATTCTACATGGACAGGGGACGTCATTTGGTCTTCATTTTGCGGCTGGAACCTTCATCCTGCGGTAAAATAAAAGGCGGATCCCTCCCGCGAGATTTCCTGCATGATCGTCGATACCGCTCTGGCGAAAATCTTCGGCACTAAGACCGAGCGCGAGATCAAAGCGCTCCAGCCGATCGTCGCCGCCATCAACGATCTCGAACCGCAGCTCCAAGACCTCTCCGATATCGATCTCGCTGCTAAAACCATCGAATTCAAGGAGCGCGTCGCCCAGGGCGCGCCCGTGGACGACCTCCTCATCGAGGCCTTCGCCGTTGTCCGCGAAGCCGGCCGGCGCTTCCTCAACATGCGCCATTTCGATGTGCAGTTGATCGGCGGCATCGTTCTGCACCGCGGCAGAATCGCCGAGATGAAAACCGGCGAAGGAAAGACGCTGGTCGCAACCTTGCCCGTTTATCTGAACGCGGTCGACGGCAAAGGCGTCCACGTCGTCACCGTCAACGACTACCTGGCTCACCGCGACTCGGAATGGATGGGCCGCATTTACAAGGGCCTCGGCCTCTCCGTCGGCGTCATCGTCCACGATCTCGACGACGATGAGCGCAAGGAAAACTACAACGCCGACATCACCTACGGCACCAACAACGAATTCGGCTTCGATTACCTGCGCGACAACATGAAGTTCCGCATCGAGGACTGCGTGCAGCGCGGGCACCATTACGCCATCGTTGACGAGGTGGACTCCATCCTGATCGATGAAGCGCGTACGCCGCTCATTATCTCCGGCCCGAGCGAAGAATCTACCGACAAGTACTACAAGGTCAACAAGATCATTCCGAAACTGGTGCGCGGCGAAGTCATCGAAGGCAAGGAGCCCGGCGAGAAGTACACCACCGGCGACTTTACCGTCGACGAAAAGCACCGCGCCGTCGGCCTCACCGAGGAAGGCGTATTCAAAGTCGAGAAACTGCTCGGCCTCCCCAATCTTTACGATCCTGCTTACATCGAGTTCAACCACCACGTGCAGCAGGCCCTCAAGGCGCACGTGCTGTTTCACCGCGACAAAGATTACGTGGTGAAAGAAGGCCAGGTCATCATCGTCGATGAGTTCACTGGCCGTCTCATGCCCGGCCGCCGCTGGTCCGACGGCTTGCACCAGGCTGTCGAAGCCAAGGAAAACGTCAAGATCGAGCGCGAAAACCAGACGCTGGCCACCATCACCTTCCAGAACTACTTTCGGCTTTACAAAAAACTCTCCGGCATGACCGGCACCGCCGAAACTGAAGCCGCTGAATTTCAGAAGACGTACAACCTCGACGTCACCGTCGTCCCCACCAACCGGAATATGATCCGCAAGGAGTATGAGGACATCGTTTACCGCACTGAAGAGGAGAAATTCCGTAACGCGGCCAAGGAGATCAAGGCTCTGTACGAAAAGGGCCAGCCGGTGCTGGTGGGCACCATCTCGGTCGAGAAATCCGAGCGGCTTTCAGGACTGCTGAAGCGCATGGGCGTCAAGCACGAAGTCCTGAACGCCAAGAATCACGAGCGCGAAGCACTCATCGTCGCGCAGGCGGGCCGTAAAGGCGCCGTCACCGTTTCCACCAACATGGCCGGCCGCGGCACCGACATTCTGCTCGGCGGCAATCCGGAGTTCATGGCCAAGGAGGTATTGCGCAAACAGGGCAAAAATCCCGACACCCTGCAAATCGCCGCCGTGGGAACGCCCGAGCGCGCCGAATGGGACGCCATCATCCAGAAATTCAGGCAGGAGACCGACTCTGAGCGCAACGAAGTCGTGACGCTCGGCGGCCTGCACATTCTCGGCACCGAGCGCCACGAGTCCCGCCGCATCGATAATCAGCTTCGCGGACGCGCCGGCCGCCAGGGCGATCCCGGCAGCTCGCGCTTCTATCTCTCGCTACAGGACGACCTGCTGCGCATCTTCGGCGGCGAGCGCACCCAGAACCTCATGCTGCGTCTGGGCATGGAAGAGGACGTGCCCATCGAATCGAAGATGATCACCAAGAGCATCGCCCGCGCGCAGAAGGCCGTCGAGGTTCAAAACTTCGAGTCCCGCAAACATCTGCTCGAATATGACGACGTTATGAACAAGCAGCGCCAGGCCGTCTACGGCATGCGCCGCCAGCTTCTCGAAGGCGTCGATCAGAAAGAGCGCATCATGGAGATGGTTCGCGGCGCTCTTGGCGCATTCATCGATATCCGTTGCCCCGAGGGTGAACATCCCGATACCTGGGATCTGGAAGGCCTCCGCACCGACATTCTCAGCCAGTTCGGCCACAAAATTGAATTGAGTGATCTCAACGGTCTGCGTCGTGAGGCCCTCGAAGACGTCCTGTTCGAGCAGCTCTCGCAAAAGTATCAGCAGAAGGAAGACCTCATCGGCGCCGATCTGATGCGCCAGAGCGAGCGCTGGGTCATGCTCAAGGTCATTGACGACCAGTGGAAGGACCACCTGCTCTCCATCGACGCCCTGAAAGAGGGCATCGGCCTGCGCGGCTACGGCCAGAAAGACCCGCTGGTCGAGTACAAGCGCGAATCCTATGAGCTGTTCGAAGCCATGATGGACCGCATCGAGGACGAAACCGTCCGCCTGCTGTTCTTCCTGCAAATCGCTCAGGAGCCTGGTGAAGCCCGCCGTCCACAGCTTGGTTTTACGCTGGATGAAGAAGGTCTCGTGGACGACGGAACTGAAGAGGAGGACGAAGAAGAATCCTCCTCAGCCGCCGAGCAGCAGCGCGCCGCCGCGCAATCCACCATGCAGGACTTCACGCGTAATATCCAGCGCAAGAAGGAAAAAGAAATGGAGCAGTTAAAAATGATGGGCGGCGATGGCTCCAACGGCGCCAACAAGCAGGTTATCAAAGGCGAAAAAGTCGGCCGCAACGATCCCTGCCCCTGCGGCAGCGGCAAAAAGTACAAAAAGTGCCACGGGGCGTAGGTCGCCGCCCCACTCCCCTTAGGACTCCAGGTGCTTCTTGAAGAACGCCGCAATGCGCCGGCGCGCATCCTCGGCCGAGGGTTCGTGGTAGCCGATTCCCACCACCTTCAGCATCTTAAAAATCACGTTCCGATGATGGTTCATGAACGAGTGCCCAGCGTCGGGATATTCTTTCACGTCGTGGTCCGCGCCGATTACAGTCAGCACGCGTTCCAACTGCTCAGCAACACCCCGCGTCGTCCTGTCCTTCGCCCCGTAGCTGCCCACAATCGGACACGCTCCGGCAAGGAACGTCTCAACATCCTTGGGCAGCTTGCCCCCATAATTCACGCTCGACGCGGAAAACCCGTGGCCCGGGGCAAACGCCAGCGCGAACCCGCCGCCCATGCAAAATCCGATGATGCCGATTTTTCCCGTGCAGCCCTCCCGCCCGGCAAGCCACGCGCGCACCGCTTCAATCTCGTCGTATACTCTTCCGTGCCGTGCCGCAAAATCGCGCATGAAGGACCGCACGCACGAGATCTTCCCGGCCCGATAGAACATATTCGGCGCCACGGCCAGGAAGCCCTCGCTGGCAAGCCAATCGGCCTGGTTTCGCAAGTCCGGGCTCATTCCCGCCACATCGTGGATCACAACCACACCGGCCCACGGTGAACTCTTTGGCGGCGTTGCCAGGTACGCCGGTATTTCTCCCCAGCGGCAGGAGATGGTTACTTCGGCCACGAGCAGGTTCGCTACGCGTCTCTGTGATCGGCAAACCGCAAATCGAGCGCCATTTTGTTCTTCGCCGCCAGGCGCCCCGATAGCTCCTCCATCTCCGACTTCGGCAAAGGCTTGAACACGCGCGCGTGCGCCACATTCTGCTCAATAAAATCGAGCGTCGGCATCCCCGCCACCGCCAGCGTCACCGGCAGCGACAGCGAATAGTACAGCAGCTTTTCGGGCAGCGCCTGGCCCAGCAGCCCCTCCTGCGCGAAAACCTTCATGGCGATCACGCCCATCTTTTTGCGATTGGCTACCGGCAGCGCTACACTCTCAAAGCTGGTCTTCATGGCCTCGTTGATTTCCATGCCGTGACTTCCGCCCTTCATGCCCACCAGCGCCGCATTCAGCGCCATCTGTGTGCAGTCGAAATCATGCCGCTCGAGCGCCTTGGCCAGCACCGTCGGATCGCTGTGGCTGGTGATCCCGATGAACCGCGTCACTTTCTCCTCGCGCAGCTTCAGCAGCCGGTTCAGAATCCCGTCCGGAGCCTCTACCTGCGCCAGATCCTCCTCGCCTTCGAGCGAGTGAACATGGATCAGATCGATCTGGTCGGTTTCGAGCCGCTTGAGACTGCCCTCGATGATCCGCGCCGCGTCATCGCCCTTGCGCGCTTCGATCTTGGTTGCCAGAAAGATGCCGTCCCGCTTGCGTCGCACCGCCATCACCTTGCCCACGCGCGTCTCGCTCAGCCCGTTGCCGTAGCCGTACGCCGTGTCCATGTAGGTAATGCCCAGATCAAACGCGCGGTTGAGCGCTTCGAGCGCTTTGTCTTCCTCTTTGTACATGAGGAACCGGCTGCCGCCGCCCATCGCCAGGATCGAGACATGCGCGCCCGTCCGCCCCAGCACCCGCTTCGGCAGCGTTCCTGTCTTGCCGATGTCCGCGCCGATTGCCGCTTGAGCCGCCAAACTGCCGAAAGCCGTGCTTTCCAAAAACCGCCGCCGCGATATCCGCATGTGCCGCTCCTTGAGGCTCAGGCTATCGCAAAGCGAGGGACGGCCGCAATGAGCAGGCTGCCGCGAATAGCAAACGTGTTCTAACTCACTCAAAGCGCCGAACACTAGGTCCGAGCCCTCTCTTGACCCCCATCAGCGCCTTCGTCATCCCCAACAGCCGCTCCCGCACAATCTCCGCCTCCGGAAACAACCGCTGCATCTCAGCCGCATCCAGCAGCCGAATGTCATTTAGAAAATGCTCGATGTAAAACTCCCAGCGGTCCGTGCTCGGCCCCTCAATGAGCGCCCAAACCGTGAATCGCCGCGCGATGCGCTCCTGCCACGCTCGCGGCAGGTAATGCAGAAACGGCGTCATCAGGTGCGGCTCGACCGGAAATCCGCGATTCGGCGTCTGCACCCAGTACGCTCGCCCCACGCGCGCAATCTCTGCGGCGAACTGCCGCTGGCTCTCCCAATCGCCCACATGTTCAATCACCGAGTTGCTGAACACGATATCGAACGATTGATCCGCAAACGGCATCCGGCGGCCATCGCCAAACACGCAAGTGAACCGCGCATCCCAGGCCTCCTGCGCGCGCGGCAGGTTCAGAATCGTGACCCGCGGCCGCGCCTCCAGAAACTCCCAGTTGAACGGAGTCCCACCTACGTCCAGAATGCAGGTTCCCTCCGTGATGGCGAACGTCCGCGCAAACCGCCGCATCCTCCGCGAGCGGAAGTACCGCAGAAGCAACTCGATCAGACGCGCCTCATTCTCCCGCCTCACTCTCCGGATAGGTGCAGCACGATGCTGCGGCGGTGCGGCGAGCTGCGGTGCTCGAAAACGTAGATCCCCTGCCAGGTCCCCAGCGCCAGTCGTCCCTCCACCAGCGGGATTGTCAATTGCGTCTGCGTCAGCGCCGCCCGGATGTGCGCCGGCATGTCATCAGGCCCTTCCGGAGTGTGCCGGTACCACGGCGCGTTCTCCGGTACCAGCCTCTCGAAGAACTCATCCAGATCGCGCACCACATCGGGATCCGCATTCTCCTGAATCGTAAGTGAAGCCGACGTGTGCTGAATGAACGCGGTCAGTAAGCCGGTGCGCAGACCCTGCCTCTCCGCCCAGTTTTCGATTTCCCTGGTGATGGGGTACAAACCCTTGCCGCGCGTCGCGATTTGCACGCGGTGCGTGAACTGCTTCATTCCACGGTGACGCTTTTGGCCAGGTTGCGCGGCTGGTCCACATCGCAGCCGCGGCGCACCGCGACGTGATACGCCAGCAATTGCAGCGGCACGATTTCGAGAATCGGCAGCAGTAGCTCGGATGCCGTCGGGATCTCCACCGCGTGATCCGCCATCCTGGAGGCGATGTCGTCCCCGTCGCTCACCAGTGCGATCACCACGCCCTCGCGCGCCTTGACCTCCTGAATGTTGGAAACCGTCTTTTCATACAGCAGCCGGCTCTCCGGCCGCGATGCGTCTTGCGTCGCCAGCACCACCACCGGCAGTTCTTCGTCGATCAGCGCATTCGGTCCATGCTTCATCTCGCCCGCCGGGTACCCTTCGGCGTGAATGTAGGATATCTCCTTCAGCTTGAGCGCGCCCTCCAGCGCCATCGGAAAATGAATCCCCCGGCCGAGAAACAAAAAATCCTTGGCGCGAAACAGCTTCCGGCTCAATTCTTCGAACGCCGGATCGTGCGTCAGCACCTTCTCCAGTTTCGCCGGAATGTGCAGCAGCTCCTGCACCAGGCACCGCGACGTTCCCTCGTCGAGAACCCCGCGCGTCTGTCCCAGGTACATGGCGAGAATAAACAGTGCCGTCAACTGCGAGGTAAATGCCTTGGTCGAGGCGACCCCGATTTCCGGCCCCGCATGCGTGTAAATCGTGCCCGCCGCCTCGCGCGTGATCATCGACCCCACCACGTTGCAGATGGCCAGCGTCTTCGATCCCTTCTGCTTGGCCTCACGCTGCGCCGCCAGTGTATCCGCCGTTTCGCCCGATTGCGAAATCACCACCGTGAGCGTCTCCGGCCCCAGAATCGGGTCACGATAACGGAACTCGCTGCCGTAGTCCACTTCCACCGGCATGCGCGCCAGCTTCTCAATCATGAACTTTCCCGCCAGCGCGGCGTGCCAGCTCGTCCCGCAGGCGATGATCCGGACCTGTTTGAACTCGCGGAATTGCTTGGACGATATGTCCATTTCATCCAGAAAGATACGGCCCGTCTCCTGGCCCACGCGGCCTAGCGTGGTGTCGCGGACAGCCCGCGGCTGTTCGTATATCTCCTTGAGCATGAAGTGCTTGTAGCCGCCCTTTTCCGCCATGATGGGGTCCCACAGGATGTGCGACACCTGGCGGTTGACCCTCCGCCCCTCGAAATCGCTTAAGTGCACACCCTCCGGCGTCAGCACCGCCATATCGCCGTCCGCCAGGAAGAACATGTCCCGTGTATGATGCAAGATAGCGGGAACATCCGAGGCCACAAAATATTCGCCGTCGCCAAGTCCAATCACCACCGGCGGCCCCGAGCGCGCCGCAACGATCTTATTCGGGTCACTCCGCGCCAGCACCGCCAGCGCAAACACCCCCGTCAATTCTTTAACTGTCGCGCGCACAGCCTCTTCCAGGTTCCCCTGGAAATGCTTCTCCACCAGATGGGCGATGATCTCGGTATCGGTTTCGGTCTTGAAAACATGGCCCTCCGATGCCAGTTGATGCTTGAGTGCCAGGTAGTTCTCGACGATCCCGTTGTGCACCACCACGATATCGCCCTTGCAGTCCCGGTGCGGGTGGGCGTTTTCTTCAGTCGGACGGCCATGCGTCGCCCAACGCGTATGCCCGATCCCGTACCGCCCGTCGACCGGGTCCTGGCGGACCGCCTCCTCCAGATTGTGAAGCTTGCCCGAAGCGCGGCGAATGCCCAGCGTCTCGTCATCGCAGTAAACGGCAATGCCTGCCGAATCATAGCCCCGGTATTCCAGGCGTTTCAGCCCTTCGAGAATGATGGGAACGGCTCGCCGGTCGCCCACATAGCCGACAATTCCACACATATGGTCCATTATAGAGGCGCGCCGGCCGCAAATTGGGTGATATGCCCCAATCTTTGGTGAGATACCTCGCATCAAAGCCACACATTTTCTTGCAGATGCGCGTGGCACCTCCGGTGCTGATGCCGTCTTTGGAGGCAATATATGACTCGAATCTGGCCGTACCTGTTGATCGCGGGTTGTGCGCTGGCGGCTGACACGAAACCACCCGCGCAGGCGGCCCGCGGTCAGGCCTTCTTTTTGGACGAAACCAACGCAAAACACTGCGGCACCTGCCACTCGCTGGCCAAGCAGGGCAATGCCGTAGGACCGGATATTTCCAAGCTCGCGCGCCTCGGCCCGCGTGCCATTCTGATGGCCATCCGCGCTACCCGCACTGAATATGTGCAGAACGTGAAGCTCAAAAATGGCACGGAGTTCCCGGGCATGCCTGTGGCCCAGGATGCCAATACCACGCAGTACTATGATGTCAGTGTTACGCCCCCGGCTCTGCGGAAACTCGATCGCAGCGAAATCGCCTCGGTTGGCGACAATAGTGTTTGGAAACATCCGCCGGAGTCGGCTGGATATACACCTCAGCAATTAGCCGACGTAATCGCCTTCATCAAGTGGGCGTCCTACGGCGACACCAAGGGTGTGAAAGTCGAAGACGTCGAATAGCGGCTGACGCGTCTCGCTCGCGCCACGTCGCGTTGAGGAGAACGTATGAAGCTGCGTGACGAAGATGCGTTGGAGTATCACGCCGCGGCGCCTGCCGGCAAAGTGGCGATCCGTCCCACCAAACCCTGCCTCACGCAACGGGATCTGAGCCTGGCATATACGCCGGGCGTCGCAGTTCCGTGTTTGGCCATTGAGCGTGACCCCGCGCTCGCCTACAAATACACTTCCAAGGGCAACCTGGTGGCGGTGGTGACGAACGGCACCGCGGTGCTGGGGCTGGGCAATATCGGTCCGCTCGCCGGCAAGCCGGTGATGGAAGGCAAGGGCGTGCTGTTCAAGCGGTTCGCAGACATCGATGTTTTCGATATCGAGCTGGCCACGCACGACCCGCGCGAGGTCATCCGCGCCTGCCAGTTGCTCGAGCCGACCTTCGGCGGCATCAACCTTGAGGACATCAAGGCGCCCGAGTGCTTCATGATCGAGGAAGAGCTGCGACGCACCATGAAGATCCCGGTTTTTCACGACGATCAGCATGGCACGGCCATTATTTCGGCCGCGGCGCTGCTGAATGCGCTGGAAATCGCCGGCAAGGACATCGGCCAGGTGCGGGTGGTGTTCAACGGCGCGGGAGCAAGCGCCATCGCCTGCGCCAAGCACTACACGCGGCTGGGAGTGAAACGGGAAAACATCCTGATGTGCGACACCCACGGCGTCATCTATGCCGGCCGCGAAGAGGGAATGAACCCGTACAAGCAGATGTTCGCGGTCGAAACGCGGGCGCGCACGCTGGCCGATGCGTTCCAGGGCGCGGATGTGTTCTTCGGCCTTTCCGCAGCGAATTGCGTAACGCCGGAAATGGTGCAGTCAATGGCCAAGCAGCCGATCGTATTCGCGCTGGCCAATCCGGATCCGGAGATCGCCTACGACGTGGCCATGGCTGCGCGGCCGGACGCGATTGTGGCGACGGGCCGCTCCGATTATCCCAACCAGGTGAACAACGTCCTCGGTTTCCCTTTCATCTTTCGTGGGGCGTTGGATGTGCGCGCCACCACGATTAACGACGAGATGAAGCTGGCCGCAACGCGCGCGCTGGCGGCGCTGGCCAAGGAAGATGTGCCGGATGCGGTGCGGCGCGCCTACGGCCTCGAGCAGATAGAATTCGGGCCGCAATACCTGATTCCGAAGCCATTTGATTCGCGGGTGCTGGTGTGGGAGGCCTCGGCGGTAGCGGAGGCGGCCATCCGAACGGGCGTTGCGCAGCAAGTGCTCGATATGGACGAGTACCGCGAGCAGCTCGAGCGGCGGCTGGGCAAGGCGCGGGAAGTGATGCGCGTCATGATTCACAAAGCGCAGCGCGAGCCCAAGCGCATCGTATTTCCGGAAGGCGAAGAAGACAAGATTCTGCGTGCCAGCCAGATCCTGGTGGAGGAAAAAATTGCTACGCCGATTTTGCTCGGCCGCGAAGCGGTCATCCACGAGCGCATGGCCAGCCTGCATCTGCACAAC
>JASHOO010000363.1 GCA_030041035.1 Bryobacteraceae bacterium
GTGGTACGCTTCCATTGTGATCACCTGCACCGGGCAGCGCTCCGCACACAGCCCGCAGCGGATGCACCGCGTTTCGTCCTTGATCATGGCTGAGCCCGTGATCACGCCCAGTTCCTCTGCCGCGACATCGTCCAATTCCACGCGATAGAGCTTCTCGTTCTGTTGGATGTGCTCGATCACCTCCGGAGTAAGTTCGATCTGGTCGAGCGGCAACAGCTTCAAACAGTCTTCCGGGCAAATGTCCACGCAGCCGCTGCACAGCACGCACTGCGACCCATCCACTTCATTGCCTTCAAATACCGTGTTGATCCAGCAGCGCAGGCATCGCCGCGCTTCCTGCATCGCTTCTTCCGTGCTGTACCCGACCTCGACTTCCGTCACGCCCGTCCGCCGGTCGAGTGGCAGCATCGGCACCGGCTGCCGGTTCCAGTTCATGAAATCGGAAAACATGCGATGCCGGTCGAGAACTTCGATCTCGATCTCCGGCTCCTGCCGCTTGCGTCCTGTCAGGTATTCATCGACGCCCGCGGCGATCCGCCGCCCGTCACCCACGCTGTCGATAATCAGCCGCGGCCCGAAAACGCAATCGCCACCCGCGAAGACGCCCGCAGCGCTGGTCTTCAGCGTCCTTCGGTCCGTCACGATCAGACCGCGCGCCGATACCTGCACGCCATCTTCCGGCCGCAGGAAATCTAGCTTCGGCGCCTGTCCGATCGCCATGATGATCGTGTCGCACTCGATCGCCGATTCGCTGTTCTCATAAAACACCGGATTGAATCGCCCGGTGGAATCGAAAACCCATTTCGTCTGGAGCGTCTCGAGGCCCACTACTTTTCCATTGCGCCCCAAAACCTGCTTCGGCCCGCGCCCATCGCGTAGGACGATGCCTTCGGTTTCGGCTTCCTCGATTTCTTCGAGCGCTGCCGGCATCTCGTCCCGCTTTTCCAGGCAAACGATGCTCACTTCCCGCGCGCCCAGCCGCAGTGCCGAAAGCGAAATATCCACCATCTCGTGAGCCGCCACAGTCGCGATGTTCGTCTCGCTCGGAACCTCACCCACGCCCTCGGCTCCGTGCTGCCTCAGCACCTCGCGCGCGGCCGACCGCGCCACGTCCATCGCCACGTTGCCGCCGCCAATCACGATCACTTTCTTCCCGATCGTGAACCGATATCCGAGATTGGCGTTGAGCAGGAAGTCGATGCCTTTGTGGACCCCGTCCAAATCCACGCCGGGGATCGCAAGGTCGCGGCTGCGGTGTGCGCCCACCGCAATCACTACGGCATCGTAGCCCTGGGCGCGCAACTCGGAAATCGTATAGTCCCGCCCGGCAGCCGAATTGAGTTTCAGCTCCACGTTGCCGATATCGAGAATTTCACGGATTTGCGCATCCACCACGCTGCGCGGCAAACGATATTCCGGAATTCCCAGCCGCAGCATCCCGCCCGCTGCCGGAGCAGCTTCCAGGATCATCACCTGGTAACCCATCATCGCCAAATCGTGCGCAGCAGAAAGCCCCACCGGCCCGCTCCCCACCACTGCCACCCGATAACGCAGTTTCTGCGCCGGCTCGCGCCGCACCACCAGGGGATGTCTGGATTCTGGTCCATACCGCTCCGTCAAGAAGCGTTTCAGAGCCCGAATGGAAATTGGTTTATCGATCGCTCCCCGGCGGCATGCTGTTTCGCAAGGATGTGCGCAAACCCGGCCGCAGATGCTCGCCATGGGGTTGGGATCGCGTGCGTAGCGGTAGGCTTCTTCGAACCGACCTTCCGCGATCAGAGAAACGTAGCGCCCGGCGTTGGTTCCCGCCGGGCACGCCATCATGCAAGGGAAGTTGCTGTTCAGCCAGTCACGGTCGACTTTCTTATCACGAAATCGCATCCGCATAAGCGGCCTTCCGAAGAGCGTCGCGCCTACTTTGAAGCGAAATCGGCCGTGGTTGCCCCGGCGACAGTCACCTGCTTCGTAACTGGTTTGGAGCCTTCGCGCCACATGACCAAGGTATACGTCCCGTCAGGCACGTCGTCGATTTTGAACACGCCCGAGCTGTCGGCTTCCGCATAATACGGCGTCGGCGTTACGACGATGAATCCGGACATCTCCGGATGCACGTTGCAGAGCAAGGGCACCACGCCCACTGTATCGAACTTGAAACTTCGCACCTGCCCTTTTGGCCATGTGCCAAGGTTGTGGCTGTCTTTTTTGTTGCCCCCCACATTGGGCCAGAAGACATTGTGCGCCACGTTGTCGCTATTCTGAAAGTCCACCGTAGCGCCCACCGGCACCACCAGAATATGCGGCTGAAACAGAAGCGCTTTTTGGTCCATCGTAACGTGTTTTTCGGGAGCGGGGAAAGTCTTTCCGGAAATGGAGTCAACGTACACGACCGTGCCACCCTTCCCGTGAGGAACCTTGCCGCTGATACTTCCCGCCTGCGCGGCGAGCCCGGCCGCGAGAAAGACCAGAGTCGTTGTAAACAGTTTTGTAAGCTTCATAATCCTGCCTTGTTGGGTTTTCAGATTACTCGCCTTGTCAGAACATGAAGCGGGCGAGCAAATATATCGAGTTATTGGCGCTGGCATTGCGTCCGCTTCCGTCGTAATTCGTTGACGCGCCATTGAACCGCAGATAGGCCGTGTATTGAGCCGAAAGGTCCACGTTCATCACCGGCCACCAAGAGAGATTCAAAATAAACCCGTCACTCCGCGGATCTCCGTTGGCGCTTCCCGTCACGGGCGCCGCCGCGTACAGCAAGGCGTCGGGCGTACCCGTGACACTGAACCAGCCGGTGGCAAACGAAACACGGTTGCCAAAATGATATTCGGCGTTGGCTTGAACCGTATTGAGGCGATGGTTGATTCCGGTTGCGGCGCCAGCCCCCAGGCTCGCATTCAGGCTCGAGTCCTCATGAATGTACGTGCCGCGCACCGACAAGACATCGCTGCAGGGCGGGTTTTCGCAAAGCACATCCTTGGCAACAGCTGGCAGTGTCCGGTCGTACTGGAAATCTACTGCCGTGTCCGTGTAACTGTTTCTTTGACCGACGACGTTGTTCGGCGTCGATTCCATGTGTATTCCGTACGTTCCCAACTCGAAGTAGTTATTCTTACTGGGATGTTGCCAGGCACCACGCCAGTACGGCGCTACGCCCTGGATATTAAAGTTATAATTGGTACCCACAGCGGGTTGCGGACCCCCAACGTGCTCCGAGCGGTAGATCGTGGCCGCAAGGTACCAGTGATTGTTCCATAGGCCATAAGCGCCAATTCCGGCAACATCCTGCGCCAGTGGTCCATTGATTACCGCCGCTGCGAGCGGCGTGGGCGCCACCTCGGTGGAGATAAACGGATAGCCCCACGCCGGCGTGCTATTCCATAGGTCCTCTAACGTTGGATTGTTGTTGAGCGTGATCCCATAGTGAAGGTCTTTGCCGAAAATAAAGCTGTGGTTGGCATATCGGATATCCGTATTGTCCATGCTGAAATGGTCGTCCTTTGTGTCGTAGGTGACCTGCAAAAAGCTCCCTATGTGAGACGACCACGCGCCCGCCAGCCATAGAGAAACGTCCTGCGGGAACTCGAAATTTCCGTTTTGGGTTCCAGGCTGCGGTTTGTCCGTCGACGTGAATGACGTTTCGAACCACGCCGAAAGTGGCAAGCTGGCGAGAAAATCCAGTGGGGCAGACTTCTTGGTCTTCTCGGCAGTAACGGCTGGAACGAGTTTCAGCGTGTATCCGTTAAGCTTGAAATCTCTTCCCTCCTGAGTCAATTCGGGAGGCGTGGTGTGGCACTTGCTGCATGCATAACCTGTCTGTCGAGCATAACTCGGCACGGCGAACACTCGTTCAGCGAAGGTTGTCAGCAAGACAGCGGCAATTACTGGCACCAAGGTGGCTCGCCGGTTAATACTGATTGATCCCTCCTGGGTAAAAATGCGAGTGGCCATGGTTCGCGACTTTCTGGCGTCCATTGGGCGCCCTCCTTGGCTCCGATGTGATTGCTTATGGCGTCGAAAGAAAGCAGCTTGCTCGCCACTTGTAAACGATCTTGTTTTGAGGTGGTTGGCAGCCTTCAGGGGGAAAACCCTGAGGGTTTTTTGACGCAGAGGCGCGAAAGGCTTGGGTTGCTTGACCCAACTTTGTCGCTGCGATTCCGCGCGAATGGGTTTTTACCTAGCCACGATCCACTATTGATCAAGCTCGACAGCGGCATTATACTCGTCCAACCGAATTATCAGTAGCGCGTCCGCGCGAAGGACAAGGAGGATGCTATGGGGACCTCGTCTACCGCGGCAGCACCAGAACCACTGCGCGATTTGATCTTACGGGTGCGGAACCTCGAACACAGGATCGACAATATTGAACAGCGTCTAGGGGATCTCTCAATTTCCGTCGGTCCAACGGAAATAACCAAACCGCCGCATGAGGCTGACGTGGACGCAAAACCCGCGTTGCCACCTAACTTCCTATCGGTCGTGGGCCGGGTGCTTCTGGTAATTGCCGGCGCATATGTACTGCGGTCTCTAACTGACTTTGGGGTTATGCCTCGTGCTGCCCCGTGCCAGCTTTTGGCAATAGCGACCCACGACAGCCCCGCAGTCGCCAGCACACCAACTGAAACGATCCAGGGGAGGGGAGCTCTCCCGATACCTAGGAGCGGCGAGAGCGGTTGGCTGACCGCACCCGAAACAATCGAGCTCAGCAGCAGGTAGACTGCGCCATGCAACCCCAGGGTCGGGCGCCGCAACGCCATTGCTGCCCAGCAACAGGCGAGAGCGCATGCGCACCACAGAGCCCAGAATCCTTGACCAGAAAACAGCAGAGCGGTTCCCGTCAACACAAGGAAGAGTCCATAGGTTGCCCAGGCGCGAAAGTTCCACTTGCTCAGGTCAAAAAGCAGGAAGGCAGTTGCATAACAGGCAACGCCGCCGACCAGCCCCGCGATGCCCAACTCCAACATCGCGGAACGCCTTGCGTGGAAGACCCAGACAATACCTCCGATTCCGATGAGCAGAGCGCAAGTGGTCTGCGCCATTTCCGAAAAGGAAAGCGTAAGTCGTCTCACCAGAGTCTGTGTAAGGGCCGATACGACGTAAATCGACGTGAGGAGCAATTGGGCCACGAGTACAGCACTTGTGGAGGTGGGGACATACCCCTCGGGAAGTCCGTGCGCCCGCGACATGAGCCAGGAAAACAGCAAAACGGCGGCATGGGCCGCAACAGCCGCGAGCCATCGTGCCTTGGTTGGATAACTATGGCAGGCGGCAAATTCCGTAGCTGCAGCCAGAGCGAGAAGAGCCATTGTAAAGGGGGAAAGATCGTCCGTGGCCACTAGCAGCGCTGCCGCCAGCGGGGTCAGTGAGACGAGCACGACGGCCGGGATAACGACCCGATTCTTGCGCCAGGAAAGTGTTATTGCAAGGAAACCAACAGCAACGATCGCGGCGGCACTTGTCCAGGTCGAAATCGCATGTAGGTGGACAGAGGCTTCCCAGAGCAGCGGTACCAAGATAAGCACGGACGCGCAGCAAGTTAGGGCAATGGCAAATTTTTCCTCCTCACGGAGAGCCGCTGCGACGACGAGGCATGCTAGGGCGTAGACGAATTCCAATCGCGACACCGCGACGGCGGCCCAGAACCAAGCGCAAGCCGCCATCAAGCGCACGAGATACGAAGTTTCCGTCGCCACAGCAGACGCTTTCCTGACGTTGATCGCCGCCCAGCAGACGGCAGAGGCCGCACGAGCGTCGGTCGACAGTTGGCAGGTCCTTCTCAAGAGCATTCACGCACTTGTTGCCGCGCAACTGCGACCCGGTGCGGACGAATCGAGAGTGCAGGCCGAGCTGGCAGCAGCTCAGACGGAGCTCGCCCAGGCTGAGCAGGCCATAGAGGTGGCTCGCTCGACCGTGGCTCAATTCGTCGGTATCACCCCCTCCCAGGTGAGCGTAAGTCCCGGCAAGCTCGCCGATCAACTTCCACCCGACAAACCAGAGCCGCCTCTTGAGACTGCCGCCAACCCTCTCGCCGTTGAACAGAGCGCCGTCATCGCACAAGCCCAATCTCAACTCAAGGCAACAGAGCGCGCGTATTATCCGCAGTTTCTTGTCCAGGGGCTCGCGTCCGCACGCGGCACCGGAATGTTAACGGATGGGTCGCGCTTGGGTGGCCTCAACGGGCTCGCGCCGACGACCCCAAACTTTGGTGTCGGGCTCACGGTGAACTTCCCGTTCATGGTGAGTTTCCGGCAATCGTGCGTGAAATCAGTTAACTCAACTTGTTAAGGTCATGGAGTCGCCGGAGGGCGACTCCCATGAATCATCAGGTTGCAGCACGCGTTCCTGAAGCGATTACGCAACTCCAGCGCGAGTTGGAGCAGTTTCGCAGCGGCCGGCCAGCCCGGACTAAGCTGCCGGAATCGTTGTGGCAGGCGGCGGTCGAGCTTGCTCGGCAGCGTGGTATTTATGCCGTGGCGCATCCGCTACGGTTGGACTATACCCGGCTGAAGCAGCGGCTGGGTGGAATGCCGAGTCAGCCAAGAAAACAAAACAACCCAGCGTTCGTCGAGCTGCTCAGAGACGGCGCGGCAACATTGCCCGAGTGCGTCATTGAGTTTGAATCACCCGGCGGAGGCAAGATGCGCATCCAGTGGAAAGCTGCAGTCCCGCCGGATTGGACCGGCTTGCTGCGCGCCTGGCACGAGACTCAGGGATGATCCAGATCACGGCGCAGATGCGCGTGCTGGTGGCGATCGAGGCAGTAGATGGCCGGAAGGGTATTGATTCCCTGGCACGGTTGTGCCAGGAGAAACTCGCCGAAGATCCGTTTTCTGGGTGTGTGTTCGTTTTTCGTAGTCGCCGCGGGACTTCGATCCGCCTCCTAACTTATGACGGCCAAGGATACTGGCTGGCACAAAAGCGTCTTTCCAAAGGAAAATTCGCATGGTGGCCGGAATCGGAGGCGCCAGCGAAACCGCTGGAGGCTTATGAGGCGCAGTTGCTGATGGTGGCCGGCGATGTGTCCCGCGTGAGGGCAGCACCCATGTGGCGCCGGGTGAATGCGCTGCAGTAAAAATATCCGGGCTCCCCCCTTGCGTTCCAGAAAGATACAGTTCATCAATCAATACTGCGGTTGAATGACGGAACGCAAGTACCGGGGAAGAGTGATCACGGCGGAAGATATCCTCGATATCCGGGAGCTGATTGCGGCGCATCCACGGGCGAGCCGGCGGCAGCTCTCGGAGAGGTTGTGCGAAGCCTGGCAGTGGAGGCAAGCCAACGGCGCCTTGCGCGACATGGTCTGCCGTGGTCTGTTGCTGATGCTGGACCGCGCCGGGCAGATCGAACTGCCCTCGGTAAAGTTCGTGCCCCACAACCCGTTCGTGCGGCGCACACGGCCGGAGCCGATGCTCGTGGATACCACTCCCATTCTCAGTCCTTTGGCGGACCTCCGGCCCGTAGAGATCGAGCAGGTGCGGCGTACGGATCACGAGCGTCTCTTCAACAGCCTGATGGAACAGTACCACTACTTGGCTTATGAACAACCTGTGGGGGAGCACCTGAAGTTTTTAGTTTGGGCGCAAGGGCGGCCCATCGCCTGCCTGGCGTGGAGTTCGGCGCCGCGTCACCTGGGCAGCCGGGATCGCTACATCGGCTGGAGCGCGGAAGCGCGGCGGCGCAATATCCGCTTCCTGGCCTATAACACTCGCTATCTGATTTTGCCCTGGGTTCGTGTTCCCCACCTGGCCTCGCACATTCTCGGCCGGATGACGAGCCAACTCTCATCGGAGTGGGAACGGATGTATGGCCATCCGGTGTACTTTGCAGAAACGTTCATCGACCCGACCCGCTTTCGCGGCACCTGTTATCGTGCCGCCAACTGGAAGTTTCTGGGACTGACCACGGGGCGGGGCAAAAACGATCACACGTATAAGCCGAACCGCCCGATCAAGGAAGTGCTCGGGTTGCCGCTGACGCCACGTTTCCGCGAGTTGCTCCGGCAGTAAACCATGGCCAAATCGCCTCAGCCACGGATGGAAATCAATCTGGAGGAGATTTATCAGATCCTGGATTCCGCCCGGCGGCAACCCATCAGCGAGGCGGAATATGAAAAGGTCAAAACCGCAGTGGCGGCGCTGGCGGAAAAAGCGGCCCCCCGGTGGCGCACCACGGAAAGAACCGATGCCGTGCTCCCCGACCAGAACCAGGACAAGCCTGCTGCCAAAGAGCCGGCGGCGGAGGGCAATCCGGCCAAGCCGGGACACGGCCGCAACGGCACCGGCAAGTTCACAGGTGCGAAGCGGATCATCGTAACGCATGCCACGCTCCAGTCCGGTGACACGTGCCTGGAATGCCAGAAAGGCAAAGTGTATCGCCACAAGAAACCCCAAACGCTAATCCGCATCACAGGTCGGGCGCCACTGGAAGCGACGGCCTACGAACTGGAGCAACTGCGCTGTAACGGTTGCGGGCAGGTATACACGGCCGAAGTTCCCGCACAAGCCGGCGAGAAGAAGTACGACGAGAGCGCGGTGGCCATGATCGCGCAACTCCGCTATGGCAGTGGCGTACCGTTCCAGCGTTTGGAGCGGCTGGAAGCCAATCTGGGGATCCCGCTGCCAGCGGCCACGCAATGGGAAGTGGTCGAGGAGAAAGCTGATTCGCTCCGGCCGGCGTTGGAAGAGCTGATCCGACAGGCCGCGCAAGGCGATGTGGCGCATAACAATGATACCGGCATGCGCATTCTGAAGCTGGCGCGGGAGCCGTCGCCTGAGGGCAAAAGCGAGCGCACGGGAGTCTTCACCAGCGGGATTGTATCGCAGGTGGGCGCACGGTTCATTGCTTTGTTCTTCAGCGGGTGGAGGCATGCAGGGGAGAATCTGGCGGAAGTCCTGAAGCGGCGTTCACCTGGCCTTCCGCCTCTGATCCAAATGTGCGATGCGCTGTCGCGGAATGCCCCCAAACTATCGGAAGAGGTAAAGTTGCGGCTAGCCTACTGCCTCGCTCATGGAAGGCGCCAGTTCGTGGAAGTGGCTGCCAACTTTCCGGAGCCATGCCGGTACGTGCTGGAGACGCTGGGCGGCGTCTGGTATAACGACGAACTGGCGCGTGAGCGAAAGCTGTGTGCGGAGGAACGGCTCCGTTTCCATCAGGAGCACAGCGGGCCACTGATGAAAACGCTAAGAGCGTGGATGGAGGCGCAGTTGGCGGAGCGAAAAGTCGAGCCGAATTCCGGACTGGGGAAAGCCATTCAATACATGCTGCGGCACTGGATGCCCCTCACTCTGTTTCTGCGCGAAGCAGGCGCGCCCGTGGATAACAAC
>JASHOO010000364.1 GCA_030041035.1 Bryobacteraceae bacterium
GACGTCCCCGGCATCCTGCCCGAATATCACGCCGTCGTCTTCGACGAGGCGCACGAAATTGAGGACGTCGCCGGTCAGTACTTCGGCGTCCAGCTCAGCAACTACCGCTTCCAGGAGCTCCGCCGCGATGTGGCCCGCATCTCGCGCCAGAAACAATTCGGCTCGCCCGAGCTCGACCGCATCCTCGACCGCCTCGAGCAGCTCTCCGAGCAGTTCTTCGGTTTATTCGGTGCGACCGACGGCCGCGCCGGCTTCGAAGGCCGCTCGGCATTCCTCGAAAACCATCAAGATGTGTACTCTGATCTCCTGCTGGCTTTGGAGCTTGGCACTTCTCATCTCAAGCTTCTGAAGAATCCTCCCGAGGAGGTCAACCCGCTTCTGCGCCGCCTCGAAGAGTTAACGTTGAGCTTGAGATTTATATTGGAGTCCGATGACTCGGACTACGTCTACTGGGTCGAGCGCCGCGGCCGCGGCTGCTTCCTGCAAGCCACTCCTGTGGACGTTTCATCGATTCTCTCCGAACGTCTCTTCGATAAAGTAGACACCGCGATTCTGACCTCGGCCACGCTCGCCGTTTCCGGCACGTTTGAATTCGCGAAACAGCGCCTCGGGCTTCCTTACGCCCGCACCCTCATCGTCCCCGGCCACTTCGATTACTCCAGCCAGTCGCTCCTATATGTTCCGCAGCACACGCCCGATCCCCGCGATCAGGCCTTCACCAAAATGGCCGGCGACGAAATCATCAAATTGCTCGAATTGAGCCGCGGGCGTGCTTTCGTGCTCTTCACGAGTTACCAGCAGATGCGCCTGGTCTACGACCGCGTCTCGCTCGAAGTGGAATACCCCACGCTCATGCAGGGCACCGGCCCGCGCACTGCGCTGCTCGAAGAGTTCCGTGACACGCCCGGCGCCGTGCTGTTTGCGACGGCGTCGTTCTGGCAGGGCGTCGACGTGCCGGGCGAGCAGTTGAGCTGCGTTATCATTGATAGGTTGCCGTTTGCCGTTCCCAGCGACCCGGTCGTGGAGGCGCGGCTGCGCAGAATTCGCGAGGCCGGCGGAAATCCCTTCTACGATTACCAGATTCCGCAGGCCGCCATCGCGCTCAAACAGGGGTTCGGCCGGTTGATCCGCAGCCGTTCCGATCGCGGCGTTTTGGTTCTGCTGGATAACCGCATCACCAAGCAGCGCTACGGACAGATTTTCTTCGACAGCCTGCCGGATTACGGTTTCACAACCAAAATCGGCGACGTGGAGAAGTTTTTTAATGTTTGAAGTTTCGGTGGAAGAGACTTTTGCTGCGGGACACTCGCTGCGCAATTACCGCGGCAAGTGCGAAAACGTGCACGGCCACAACTACCGCGTGCAAATCACGGTGGAAGGCGAAGATTTGAACTCCATCGGCCTGCTGGTCGATTTCGCCGACGTGAAACGTGCGGTCCGCTCCATTGTTGCCCGGCTCGACCACCAGTTCATCAACGACATTCCCCCGTTCAACTCCGTAAATCCTTCAGCCGAAAACCTGGCTCGCTATTTTTACGACGAAATTTCCGCCGGCCTTCCCCCGGGCCCGCGCATCCGCGAGGTGAAAATCTGGGAAACCGACATCACCTCGGCCACTTACCGCCCTACTCCGTCCAGTACGTAATCAGCAACCCTTCGCCGGCCACGTCCATGTCGATGAAGTAGGAGGCGAGGTACAAAACGTCGGAGTCGGAGTGCGACTCCAGAAAAAACGAATCCGAAATCCCTCCGCTTGGATTCGGCCACAGGACGCGGATGGTATTGGCCAGGGTCGCTCGCAGCAGGCCGTTGGTGCCGACGTAGCCTTTGCCGGTCAGGCCCGGAATCACCTGAAAAAAGATCTTGGAAGCTCGAGCGGTGGGGTTGGTGGAAAGGGGAACCAGAGTGCCCGGCGTCGTTACGTTGATTCTGCCCAGAGGATTGGCGGTCATGAGGACTCCTCAACCGCATGTTAGCCACAGGCGATAGCCCGCGCGGCTCTGGCGTACAGCTAAGTGATTGTTTTCCCGAGGGAAAAGCTGTTTGGAAGCTGGTGACCGGCGAAATTATTTGCCGTAATACGCGGCGTTCTTGGGCGTGAAGTGCGACCACTTCTCCGGCAGATCATCCAGCGCGAAAATGGCAGACACCGGGCAAACCGGGACGCAGGCGCCGCAGTCGATACACTCCACCGGGTCAATATAAAGCATTTCCGAATCGGCGAAGTTCGGCTCGTCCTTTTTGGGGTGGATGCAGTCGACCGGACAGGCATCCACGCAGGCTGTGTCTTTGGTTCCGATGCAAGGTTCCGCTATAACGTATGCCATGTATATGTTCCTGTGAAGCCTATTCATAACACACGGGCGGGCAAAATACAAACGCACCCTTGCGCCCCCGGCGCCTTGGCCGCACACTGTAAGGGATGGCCCCCAAAGTCCGCAAAGCCGTGTTCCCCGCCGCGGGACTCGGCACCCGATTCCTGCCCGCCACCAAGGCGCAGCCCAAGGAAATGCTGCCGCTGGTAGACAAGCCCCTGATCCAGTATGGGGTGGAGGAGGCGCTGCATTCGGGAATTCAAAACATCATCATCGTGACCGGCCGGGGCAAGTCGGCGATTGAAGATCATTTCGACGTGAGTTTCGAGCTGGAGAATCAGCTCGAATCCAAGGGCAAGAAAGACCTTCTGGCCACGGTACGTGCGGTTTCCGACATGATCAACGTCTCCTACATCCGGCAGAAAGAGGCGCTGGGTTTAGGACACGCTGTGCTGCGGGCGCGGGAACTGATTGGCGCGGAACCATTTGCAGTGGTGCTGGCGGACGACGTCATTGACGCCGAGACCCCGTGCCTGCGTCAGCTTCTAGATGTTCACGATTTCTTCGCCGCTCCGGTGGTGGCGGTAATGGAAGTGCCGCCCGAGAATATTTCGGCATACGGTGTGGTGGAAGCGGAAGCGGTGGCGCATAACGGCAGCAAGGACCGGGTCTACCGCATCCGCGACCTGGTGGAGAAGCCCAAGCCGGGCGAAGCGCCGTCGAATCTCGCCATCATCGGGCGGTATGTGCTGACGCCGGAGATCTTCGATTCGCTGCAATCGGTTGAGCCGGGCACGGGGTCCGAGATTCAGCTCACCGACGGGCTGAAGCACCTGCTGCACTCGCGGCCGATTTACGCCTACCGCTTTGAAGGCACACGCTACGACGCGGGCGACAAGCTGGGATTTTTGAAAGCCACCGTCGAGTTTGCGCTGCGCCGGCACGATCTCGGCGGGCCGTTTCGGTGCTACCTGAAAAGTCTGGACCTATAGGGGCGCTTTCGAAAAAGATTGCCGTCAGTGCCCCTGTTTAAAACGCCATCCGCTGAATATTGGCTTTGAGAGCCTCGTCGATGCGTGCGGCGCACTCGGCGAGGTGGGCCTGCGTTTCGGCCGAGATGCCCTGGCGCAACTGCGCCTTTTGCAACTGGGCGCGCAGGGTGGTGAGGTTCTGCCGCGCGAGGGTGCGGGCGTCTTCGGGAACATCGGAGGGGCTCAGCAAAAGCGAGAGCAGATGCCGGAGATGCTCGCGCTGGAGCGCACGGCGGTAGCTATTGATCTCGGCCGAGGGCCCGGCGGCTTTGGTTTCCGCCCAGATCGAGTCGGAAACGCCGGAGAATAATTCACTCAGGCGGAATGGCTGCTCGGGCGGAGCGACGGTCACCTCGGAATCCAGCACGCGGCTCAGCACGATGGGGTTATAGAGGCGGTTGAGCACCGCCTTCTGCAATGAAAGCACCATGTCGTGAATGGGCACATCGGACCGGCGGGACAGTGAGGCGAGGTCGCGGAAATCGGGGAAGCGCTCGTTATTGAGCTTGTTGAGCAGGTGCGGCGGGAACTGGAGAGCGTCGGAGGCGAACAACTGCGTGCGGAGCAACTCGAGCGCCTGTTTCTGTTGCCTGGATGGGACGGGCTCAAAGGGGATCCTGTCTCCGGGATCGCCGGCGTGCGCGCGGGAATGATAAACGCCGCCGACATACTTGGAAGCCAAAGTCAGGCTGACGCCGGCCTGACCGAAGGCGGTGAGAAAGCTGCGGCGCAGAACCTGGTAACCCTCGCCGGGTTTTTGCAGCTTGGTTTCCATGTTTTCCCAGATCTCGCGCGACAGGTTCAAGCGTTGCGCATAGAAGGTGAGAGGATCGGAGCCGAGGTCCCAGCGGTTGACAGCGGGATCCATGTCGAAGCCGGGGGGGCCGAAGCCGGCGTCTTCATCGGTATCGTAAGCCAGCAGCGGTTCGGTCGAGCGCGACGCGATTTTTTGCAGATCGGGCAGCTCGGCCTCGGGCGTACGCGCGTCGAGCGGCTTGTAGGCGTATTCGATGGCCCAATAGTCGTAGGGTCCGAGGTTCTGCTGATAGTATTGGCCCTGCTTTTGGCCTTTGGTCACGACGTTGGCGGGGAGGTAGTCCATCACCGAGCCGGCGAAGCCCTCGTCGCCCGTGAGCGCGACATGCTGCATCTGGTCGAAGGTGCGGATGGTGCTGGCGCGGAAGTTATGGCGCAGCCCGAGAGTGTGACCGACTTCATGCGCGACCACGTGGCGCAGAAAATCCTGGACGTACTTGTCCGCCTCGGGACCTTCGGGGTCCATGCCGCGCGCGGTCAGCAGGTCGAAACCGAACTCAGCCTCACGCACGGCGCCGGCGGCAAAGTCGCAGTAAGACTCGGAACCGGTGGTGCTCCAGGGAGCGACAAAGACATGCGCGGGTGTCTCTTCCCAAGGAAGGGCGCCGGCGGGATTGACATACTCCTGGATTTCGCGGCGCACGAAACGGGTCATGGCTTCACTGAAACCGATGTCGGCATCGTAGATCTCGCCGGTCAGGGGATTGGCGCGGGAGGGCCCGATGGCGAAGGCGGCGTCGGTGGTAATGAACCAGCGGATGGTGCTGTAGCGGACGTCGGCCGGATCCCAGTCGGCGTCATCGGGCTGCTGGCGGACCTCGATGGCATCCTTGAATCCGATTCGCTCGAAAGCTTTGTTCCACAGCAGAGCGCCTTCGCGGACCGCCTGCCGGTATTGGACCGGGACGGTGTTCTCGAGCCAGAACACGATAGGCTGCCTGGGGGGCGAGAGCGCGGCCGAGGGATCCTGCTTTTCGAGGCGCCAGCGGGTGATGTAGCGGCGCGCGGAAGAATATTTCACGTCGCGGGTATAGTCCTCGGCTTGCACGAAAAAGTGACCGACGCGATCGTCGGCCAGGCGCGGAAGATAGCCCTCCTCGGGGAGTTCGGAAATGCTGTAACGGAAATGCAAGAGCATGCTGCGCACATCGGGGAGGGTGCGCGGCGGAGGAGGCATGGGCGGCGGAGGGGCACCGGGCGGCAGCAGAGGCGGGACGGGCGGCTTATCGACGGCGTAGTGGGCGATGGTTTCGATCTCGGCATTCCGCTCGAAGCTCTTGATGGGGCCGAACGAGCTGTTCTTCTGGTCGAAGTGATAGGGAATGCGGAACGTTTCCTCGAGCGTGTAAGAGAGCATGGGCACGTCGGCCAGCAGCACGGCGCCGAGGTCGATCAGGAAACTGTGACGGTCCGGGTGGGGCAGGCTTTCCAAGGCGGCGCTCGCCAGGATCGAATCGCTGAACGAGCGCGCGACGGCACGCTGAATCGGGGTGCCGGGTTGGGCGACGTAGCGGGTGTTGCGGGCGATGAGCTGAATGGTTTTTCCAGACTTGTGAAACACGACCGGTGTTTCGCCGCACATCTGCGCGGCATAGAAACCGGCTTCTCCGAGGCCGGTCTCACAAGTGAGCGAGAACATGTACAGGCGGTCGAGCTGGTCCGGGAGAATTTCCACATAGACCTTGTCCTCGGTGCGATAGAAGGTCAGAAGCCCCTTGACGGGCGTGGCGTTCTTGATGACGTCGTCGAAGGCTTTTTCCTTCTTTTCGTCGGCCTTCTTTTCTTCCGGTTTCTTTTCGTCAGGTTTCTTCTCTTCGGGTTTCTTTTCAGCACTTTGTTTTGTATCGGACTGGGTAGTCTGAGCACGCAAGATGACGGAGCCCGACAAAGCGATGGCAACGAGAGCGGCGGTTAGGGAACGCATGCTGAATCCTCCGGATCGAGAAATGATAGATCACGGATGAGGCAGAGGCAAGGCTCTCCAGGTAAAATCAGAGCCTTGGCGGGAGTTTTGCGAGGATCGGGAATTTTGCAATCATAGATAGCTTGACCCCTACAAATACCGGCAACCTGTTTGCGCTCATCAAGGAGACGGTTGGAGACCGGCCGCTGACCGATGAGGTACGCGCGCGCCTGCACGCGCCGTCGCTCGAGCGGGATCCGAAAGATCCATCGAGCTTCTATCTGGTATCGGATGGTGCGCCGCCGGAGTTGCTGCACCTGACTCCGAAAGGGATCGAATCCCGCCGGTTCGCTTCTACGGACCGGGAGCAGATCCGCTGGTTCGCGGAGCACGTGAACCGTGCGTTTCTTCCGCGGCCGCAGGTGGCGCTGCCGGCGGTCGCGGTGGGCAACCGGCACCCGGAGGTCAGCCTGCCGGCGGCGTTCGAGGCTTTTCGCCAGATCCTGGCGAAGACGGGCATCAACATGGCCTCCACGGTGCAGCTTTCGGCGACGCGCGAGATGACTACCGACGAGGCGATTGCCGCGCGCGACAACGAGAATCCGACGGCGGCGGGTCACACACGCGTTTCGATTCGCCATTTATATCATGCGGGCTTATGGGCGGCGATCCGCTCGGGGTGGCGCGAGGGATACAACGCGGAAGCGGACCACTTCATTGTGACGGGAAGTAACGCAGACGAAATTGCAAAGTCCGTGGAGGCGGCGAAGGAAGCGATCCACCATGCGGCGGGATATACGAAGTTCACCACCGACACGTCGCGGCTGTTTATTCTGGAGGCGGATGCGCGGCACCCGAACGCGTGGAGCGATGCGCAGGTGGCGGAAAAATTCGGCGCGATTTTTTCTGCTGAGGAACGCGCGTGGATTCGGGGCGAGTTTGTGAAACGGATCGCGGTGGAGGATAGCGCGTACGATTTCACGCCGAGCGATGTGTTGAGGCTGGCGGTGAAGTTCGGCCCGAGTCTCAAACTGAACGAGGAGCTGTACGATTTCATCCGGCGCGAAAAAAACGGTGCGGCATTCGATTTTGAGCCTTCGATTGACGAGGCCGAAACGCTGACCACGCCGCATGAGCTGTTTTTCTATATGCATTGGTTGAAGCTGCGCGGGCGGCCGGCGCAGCTTGTGCCGCCGAACCTGGGGTTCAAGAAGCGGCAGGCGTATCCGGCGGCAATGGCGACGTCGGCAGAGACGGGCGTGGGGCTCACGGACTACGTGCATCACAAGATGTGGCCGGAGCTGGAGCCGCGCGTGGCGCAGCAGTTCGGTGGGCGGCCGATTGAAGAGCTGGCGCATCGCTTGCACCAACTGGCGGCGGTAGCGCGGCATTTCGACGGAACGCTGAGCATTCACTCAGGCAGCGGGAAGCAGGCCGAGGTGCTGGAGTCGATCGGGCGGTCGACGGCGGGGCGCGTCAATTACAAGATCTCAGGCGAGCTGCAATTGCAGTTGTTCGATGTATTGCACGAGCAGCCGGAATCTTCGGCGTGGAGAAAACTCTACGAGCGGATGGCGGAACGCTGCGATGATTTCGCGGCGCGCAGCGCGTTCGGCGGGGAGAGCGAGCTGGCGGCGCAGTACCGTGCGATGGGCCGCGGGTCGTACCTCGGGGATTCGGATCGCGGGCGTGTAGATGGCAATTTGTTTCTGGTGTTCTGGGTGGGCAACATGGTGGGCAGCCGCGACGTGCAAGCGCCGGACGGCGACCGGCGGTTTTTCAAAGAGAAGCTCGATGAGATTCCCGCCGACCTGGTGGCGGAGGTGCAGCGGCGGAACACGCGCTACATTGTCTGGCTGGCGGACCGATTGCTTGCGGGTCGCGTATGAGCGAAAACGCGGGCCAGCTTCAGGGAAAAGTCGCGATTGTGACGGGCGGGAGCCGGGGAATCGGCCTAGCCATTGCCGCGACGTTTGCGCGCGAGGGAGCGACGGCGGTCATCTGCGGGCGCAGGCAGGAGTCGCTGGACCGGGCGGCGAAAGAGATCGGCCCGGGCGTCGAGGCGATTGCGTGCCATGTGGGCCGGCCGGAAGAGCTGGCGCGGCTGGTGGATCAAGTCACGAGCGAGCATGGGCGCATCGATATTCTGGTGAATAACGCGGGGACCAACGTGGCGCAGGGTCACTGCCTGGCGATCGACGACGGGCAATTCGACAAGATGATCGAAGTGAATCTCAAGAGCGCGTTCCGGCTGACGCGCCTAGTCGCGCCCGGGATGTGCGCGCGGGGATTGGGATCGATCATCAACATCGCGTCCATCTCCGGGCTGCGGCCGCAGTTCGAAGGGTTGATGTACAGCACGACTAAAGCGGCGCTCATCATGATGACCAAGTGCCACGCGCTGGAACTCGGGCCGAAGGGCGTGCGCGTGAACGCGATTGCGCCGGGGCTGATTCAGACGGTGCTGAGCGAGTACTATTGGAAAGACGAAGCGCGCCTGACCGAGCGGCTGGAGCGGCAGCCGATCAAACATCTGGGGCAACCGGAGGAGATTGCAGAGATTGCGCTGATGCTCGCGAGCGACAAGGCGTCTTACGTGACGGGCCAGGTGATCACCGTGGACGGCGGGGCGATGGTGGGGTAGGGGACCACCCTCCGATTCACGACACTCGCTTGACGGTGTATTCGATGGTCTGGTCGACGCCCTGAACTTCAACGCTGAGTTTGATGCTGTCACCGCTCACCACGCCTTTGTAGCTGGCCTTCATTTCGTTGCCTTCATAGTTGATGGTGATGGTGAACGAGATGTTGTCGCCATCGATCTTGCCATCATCGATGGTG